>NZ_CP020991.1:2497224-2757678 GCF_002874775.1 Monoglobus pectinilyticus
TTAAAATTAACTATGTATATGACCACATATACAAAAATTTTATTATTACATAAAAATAGTTTACGCGCTCGGGTCCGGCGAGCGGAACCGGGTCTAGCTCAGCAAACTATCTCTTAGAATTATAGTTACCGAAATATCTAATAAATCAAGTATTTATATTTTATATTATCTTCTTTTCGCATTTAAATTGATACTTTCATAAATTATTGTCCTTTTTATTTTTAATCGAGTTTTTCTATATCAAGTACAAACTTAGTATGTTTAGTGTACCGAATATGATAATTCCCGTATTTTTCGTAAGCATTCCAGTCACAGCCGTTTAGATGTTTCAGTTCTTTATTGTCTGTATCGACATATGAAACATGTGGACCAAAGACAATGCGTGTCGGCAATTCATTTACATATAAATCCTGACCGCCGCTTAATGCGCTGGGTATATCTGTACTCATATAAATCAAGAAAAACAGTATAACGCAAAAAATAATTATAAACACTACAAAAGTCTCTTTTTCCATATAATCATGTTTTCTTTTATTTTTCAACATATGTAAAAGGCACAATAAGACAGCTAATGAGCTAACAAATAAAATAATAAAACTAATCCAATAAAGCATATATAAACCTCCAAATTTAAAATTATGGGTGACAGTTGCCGCAAAGGGTATACCCTGCTTGTATTGCATTGTCACGGGTATCAAAATACATTCTGTTATGTTCTGCCGGGAGAGTTTTACATGACGGCAGATGAAATTTTTTAGTTTTACTGTTGCCGATATAACCTGCCTCCACTGTATCTCCTTTAGCTTCCGTCTTTGGCGTTGTAACGTCTCTTTGCGCTGATAGTGTATCAGCGTCCGCATTTTTGGCTGGTGTTATAGTTACGGTATGACCGTTGCTTACAGCAATTATATCTCCTTGAATATCCGTCCTGTAAACTTTTGCTCCGGCGTCCCCAAGCCGGCTCAACACGTCCTCCGTAGGGTGTCCGTAGGTATTGTCTTTACCGACAGAAATAACCGCATATTCCGGCATTATCTCACGCAGAAACGGGTAGGTAGTAGAGTTACGACTGCCGTGATGTCCTACTTTAAGCACCGTCGCGGATAAATCATAGCCTTTATCTAAAATCTGCTGTTCTTCCTCGCGCTCCGCGTCTCCGGTAAACAAAAACGAAGTTTCACCGTATATAATTTTCATAACAATAGAGCTGTTATTTTTATCATTTTCCGATTCTGTGACCGGGCCGAAAAAATTAACGGTGCCGCTGCCAAACTGAAAGCTCTCGCCGCAGACAGGGTGTTTTATTATTAAGCCCTGCTCCTCTGTTTTTTGCTTGAAACTTTGATATGATTTTGTATCAGCTTCAATATTGGGTGCATACACGTTATTGACTGTGATTGTGGAAAGCGGAGCAGAAAGTCCGCCTATGTGGTCCTCGTCAGGGTGGGTGCAGATAATATAGTCCAAACAGTTAATTCCTTGATTTTTGAGATAGGTATATATTACATCACTTGCTTTGGGTCTACCGCCGTCAATCAGCATTGATTTTCCGTCGCATAATACTAATGCGGCGTCACCTTGTCCTACGTCTATAAAATGAACTGCAAAGGTAGAGTTTTCCGGAATTATTGCTGATTCATTTATTTCCGGCATAGCTGTTGCGTACGTGGTATCTGTAGCAGGATTAGTAATTACATCAGTTTGCGTTATCGTACCACAAGCGGAAATATTAAATACTATTATAAATATTAAGAATAGAGATAGGATTTTTTTCATGTCCATTTCTCCGTTTCATTTTTACTTTTTCTTTTGGAAAGCATATTTACGCATAATTTGTTTACAATACAGTTTAGCACAACTGTATTTACGTTTCAAGTACATATCTATTAAAAATTTGAAAATAAATGTAAAATAGAACGATAAGAAGGTGATTTATTGGATATTCTTGAAAGATTAAATAAAGTATTAAAAGAAGCAGGTATAACTCGTTATCGACTTTCTAAAAAATGTGATGTACCCGAAGAGACACTAACGGGTATATTTAATCGTGGAAGTATTCCAACGATAGTTACTCTTGAAGCAATTTGTAAAGGTTTAAATATTACCTTGTCTCAATTTTTTGCTGAAAATGATATGATTGAACTTACGCCAGAACTAAAAGAACTATACAGTGATTGGAGATTTTTAACACCAAAGCAGAAAGAGCTAACTAAGCAATTTGTAAAGGAAATGAAAAATAAATAAGTTAAACCGCATATACAGTTTTTGAAGACTGTGTATGCGGTTTAACTTAACGAGTATACAAAAACTCCACGTGGTTATAAAATATTAAATCGAAAGAGGTGATATTTTTTGAATGTACAGGATAGACTTAATGAACTGCTTAAAAAACAAAATTTATCACGGTATAGGCTTGCTAAAAACAGCGGAATACCAGAGGAAACATTGACAAATATTTTTAAGCGTGGAAGTATTCCAACAATTCCAACACTTGAAATGATTTGTAAGGGGTTAAATATTTCTCTTTCAGAATTTTTTGCAGAAGATGATATGATTGAGTGTTCTCCAGAGCTTATGGAACTACATGATGAATGGAAATTCTTAACACAAAAACAAAAAAATTTAGTTTTAGAATTAATAAAAGAAATGAGAAATAAAATATAAAAACCGTCATACAGCTACCGAGAATGGCAAGCATATGACGGTTTTTATTTTATGAGGGCGTAGGGCGGTTATACCGCCCTACCGAAGTTCACTGAAAAACCGACTTTTTTTATGAATTAAATAAATAGGAACTTGAAATATCTTTATTCACGGCAGTACACAAAGTCAACGGGAAAAAACAAGGCTTTTTCATCTTGAAGCGCAGATTCAAGATGAAATTAGCGGGGGCGAGCGCCCCTTGGAGCCGCAGGCGACCTAAGCGAGCAGTACTTTTTCTTTGGTGAAGCGTTTCTTTTTCTTACGAGAAAAAGAAATGGTTCAAACACCCTATTATGTAATAATAAATTTTTTACATGGGGTCATATACAAAGTATATAGGATAGTTTTTTTATAAACAAAATAATATAATTATATATATTGGTTATTCAACTTACAAACAGTAAGTCAAAAAAATAGTTTACGCGCTCGGGTCCGGCGAGCGCAACCGGGATAGGCTGCATACCAATGAAAGCATCAACTGATACTGGAAGAAGAATAATTTAAAATATAAATACCTTGTATATTAGACAATCCGGTAACTATAATTCTAATAGCTAGTTTGTTGAGCCAGACCCGGTTCCGCCCGCCGAACCCGGGCGGCACAGATATTTACTTTAGATTCTGATTCCATATAAATAAAATAATTTAAGGGCACAGTTTTCGTAGCTTGAAAAACTGTGCCCTTTTCAATTTTAATAAAATTTAAATATAATAATACATATCAGCAGTGCAGAATATTTGTATATTCTGAAATCTCCCTGCTGGTGGTGCAGAGGTCTGACACACTCATATCGTGAAGATTTTCGTGACCTGTTATGCGCGCAAACGTTCTTAACTCTTCTAAAGAACAGTTGAGAAAATTAGCAACCCTTAATACTGCCGGTTCCTCTTTAAACCGGCTTCTCAATTCCTCGTCCTGGGTTGCCATTCCCATAGGACACATACCGCTTCCGCATATCCGATACTGCTGGCAGGCGGCGGCAATCAAACCTGCGCTCGCTACAGCAACCGCATCGGCGCCCATTGCTATCGCTTTCGCAAAATCGGACGATACTCTCAGCCCGCCTGTTATTACCAATGAAATATCTGATTTGACAGAATCAAGATATTTTCTTGCCCTATATAGAGCAAATACGGTCGGAACACTGGTCGAATCCCTGACTATTGCAGGACTGGCTCCGGTTGCTCCGCCCCTGCCGTCAATCGTTATAAAGTCGGGCTCGGCAAAAACGCAGTATTCCAAATCTTTTTCTATTTTCCCTGCCGCAATTTTTATCCCTATCGGACGGCCGTCACTGCGTTCGCGAAGTTCTGAAACTAAATCTTTTAAGTCTTCCCTTGTATTGATATTTGAAAATTTGGAAGGGCTTATAACATCCTGACCCAGCGGTTTGTTTCTGATTTCGGCAATTTCAGGGGTTACTTTTTCTCCCGGAAGATGTCCGCCCATTCCGGGTTTTGTTCCCTGTCCGATTTTTATTTCTATTGCGTCAGCATTTTTAAGGTTTTCATCCGTAACGCTGTAAAGGTTAGGAACGTATTCAAATATGTATTTATAAGCGGATTGCATTTCCTCAGGCAGAATTCCGCCCTCGCCGCTGCACATTGCCGTTTTTGCCAGCGCGCTCCCTTTTGCCAGCGCAACTTTAGTCTCTTTTGACATTGCTCCGAAAGACATATGCGATATGTAGACCGGGTTTTCTATGACCATTGGGCGCTTAGCGTTTTTACCTATTACTGTTGTGGTATAGACATGGGCGTGTTCGTCAAGCGGCGGAGGATTGAGCTGTGCTCCGAGTATAAGTATATCATCCCAATTCGGCATTGGACGGCTTGTACCCATAGCTGATATAATGGATTTTCCGGTCACCGCCATTTGGTGAATCTCATCCATATATCTGATTGTTTTATCGTGCCGCTCATATTCTCTGGGGTATGAAAGGTCAATTTTGTTTTCCTGTTTAGTTTTAAACGATTCAAGTTCGTCAGGTTCGTTTGCTTCAGTTGGCTCATCTGATGATTCTTCAATGAGTTCAAAATCTGAGGCCGGATGTTTACAGACCGGACAAAACTCGATTTCATCAATTGTTTTTCCCTCAGCCTCTTCATCAAAAATAAATCCGCATATGGGACATTTGTATTTTGCCATAAAATTCACTCCTTTTATTATATTTATGATACAATTTCAATTTATAGACAAGACTGCTTATTATTTTTTAATTTAATTATTACTAGTTTTATATGACCTGGTTTTCTTTAATTAATTATATTTACAACACAAATATCTGTGTATATATTGCAGATAGACAAAAGTTAATGTTTTAATCTTCTCATCTGCGGAGTGGTCTAAGGAGAGTAAGCAGCGTTTTCGAGCCGTTTTTCATCCTTCGGCTCAGTTTAGATAACAGTTAACTCATCTGAGGAGCTTATTATGTTTATGCAGTTTTTTTCTCAAAACCACTTTTTTACGCATTGTAGCTCCTATTATATATAGAAGTTAACTTTGCTTTTGTGTTATAATAAATAGATTTATTTAAATTATAAAATTAATTTAAAAGTTAAACGCCTTTTGTTTTTTATCTTTTTCGACACACTGTAAATCTATTATAATACTATTTTTATTAATTTTCAACAATTTTTATTACTTTTAATATATTAATTTTATACTATTCGGGGTGCGTGTTGACTATCCGCTGTTATTTGTGTATAATATTAAGTTGTTGGTTCCGGGATAATAAGCTGTAACGGAACTTTTCAAAATTGAATTTAAATCTGGGAGATATGAGATGGAAGAGAAATCATTATCAACTCTTGAATATACAAAAATTTTAAAGTCGCTTTCAGAGTGTGCTAAAAATGACGACGCAAAAACAATGGCAGAAGAATTGAAGCCGTCGTCAGATTTCCGCGAGGTGGAAAGGGCGCTTGCAGAGACAGATGCTGCGGTTACTATGTCGCTTAAATTTGGCTCGCCCGAAATATTAAGAGTAGAGCCGGTTGACGGAGCGATAAAGCGTCTTGATGTGGGCGGCGCACTTTCGGCGGCCGAACTTCTTAATGTGGCCAGGCTTTTAAAATGTATCAGAAATTTAAAGAGATATACTAAGGAACAGACAGGGGTGCTTGAGGAATATTTTTCTGAGCTTGTCTCCGCTAAACCTATAGAGGACGAGATAAACAGAGCGATTGTTTCTGAGGATGAAATTGCGGACGCGGCCAGTCCCGCTCTGGCTAATGTCAGAAGAAAGATGAAAAATGCAGGTGCCAAAATAAAGGACAGCCTTGACAGCATGGTTCGTTCCGGTCACTATCAAAAGTTTTTGATGGATAATATAGTAACTATGCGTAATAACCGGTATGTTGTTCCGGTTAAAGCCGAGCACCGCAGTGAGGTGCCCGGTATAGTTCATGATATGTCCGCCTCGGGCAGCACGGTTTTTATAGAGCCGTCGAGCGTTGTAAACGCCAATAATGAACTGCACGAACTGGAGATAAAAGAGAAGGCGGAGATAGAAAAGGTATTATATGAGCTGTCAAACAAGGTTGCTGAAATATCAGAGCAGGTCAAGTATAACTATGAGACTTTGATTTTAATAGACTTTATTTTTGCCAAGGCGAAGTTGGCTCTTGATATGAAAGCCGTCTGTCCGAAATTGAATACTGACGGCAAAATAAAAATTGTCAAGGGAAGACATCCGCTTATAGACAAGTCGAAAATAGTTCCGATAGATGTTCGGCTGGGCGATGATTTTGACGTTTTGGTGGTTACGGGACCCAATACCGGAGGTAAGACTGTTGTGCTTAAAACTATAGGCTTGTTTTGTATTATGACTCAGGCGGGGCTTCACATACCGGCCAACGATGAGAGCGAGATGCCTGTGTTTGATGATATTTTCGCTGATATCGGCGACGAGCAGAGCATAGAGCAGAGCCTTTCAACATTTTCATCACATATGAAGAATATAGTTCATATAGTAGAGAATGCAGGCCCGAATTCGCTTGTGCTTTTTGACGAGCTGGGAGCGGGAACCGACCCGGTTGAGGGAGCCGCTCTTGCCACGGCTATTATTGAAAGTATCAGGCTTATTGGCGCAAAGATTGTGGCTACCACTCATTACAGTGAACTGAAGCTATACGCGCTTTCGACCGACGGTATAGAAAACGCCTCCTGCGAGTTTGACGTTGAAACCCTTAGCCCTACTTACAAATTGTTGATTGGCGTGCCCGGCAAGAGCAACGCGTTTGCCATATCTAAAAAATTGGGTTTGCCGGATAGTATAATTGAGCGTTCAAAAGAGAAATTGTCAGATGAGAATATAAAGTTTGAAGATGTTCTCGGCAGTATTGAAGAAAACAGGGTTTCCGCTCAAAAAGCTAGAGAAGAGCAGGAGCGGATGCGCCGTGAAATAGAGCAGCTCAAAGATGAACTGCAAAGAGAGCGCGAAAAGATAGATAAGAAAAAGGATAAAATATATGATAACGCGAGAGCGAAAGCAGAAAAAATAATAAAGCAGGCTCAGGAAGATACGGAGAGAATGCTTGAAGAGATAAAACAGCTTCAAAAGGAAAAGCGGAATAAGGAAGCTGTCAGGGCAATGGAAGAGGTTCGCAAAGAGCTGAAACTCAAGGAAAAATCTAATGTACGCCCCAAAAATCGCAGGAGCGGCGGCGTAAAGTCGAACGTTAATTTAAACACTTTGAAACTTGGCTCCAATGTTCTGATTATAGACCTAAATGACAAGGGAACTGTTCTTTCGATAAATAAAGATAATCAGACAGCAGTAATTCAAGTTGGCATAATGAAAATCACTGCTAAGATTTCAAATCTAGTGGTGCTTGAAGATGAAAAGGGTTCAAAGCCTGAAAGCTATGTGGCTCCAAAGAGGTCGACAGGAATCAATACTGCAATGAGCGGAAAGACCGAAGTTGATTTAAGAGGTATGACAATAGGCGAAGCGGAGCTTGAAGTTGATAAGTTTTTGGATGAGTCTGTATTGAGCGGCCTCAGTGAAGTCAGCCTTATTCACGGAAAGGGCACAGGCGCGCTGAGGGCAGGGATTCATGAATATCTGCGGCATCATCCGCATGTCAGAAAATACCGCTTAGGCAGGTTCGGCGAGGGCGATATCGGCGTTACGATAGTGGAACTCAAATAGCCGATTATCTGTAAAACAGTGATATAAAAGTATTATATTGACCAAATTCCTAAAATTTTTGTTTTTTGTAAAAAAATTGTTGTATTTTTTCGAAAGTAATGATAAAATATTGAAATGACTGTTTAAATTAGTAAACTAATTTTATTTAGGAGATAAATTTGTATGTTAAAGAAGAAATGGATACTTAAAGAATTTGATAAGGCAAGGGTGGTTGAAATTTCTAAGAATTTCAATATTTCACCTTTAACCGCGATTATCCTTTATAACCGTGGTATCCGTGAAGATGGGCAGATAAAAGATTTTCTTGCCCGTGACCTGAGCGGTATGCACGACCCATTCCTGATGAAGGATATGGATAAGGCTGTTGAAAGAATTCTTTTAGCTAAAAAGAATAATGAGAAAATCACTATTTATGGTGATTATGATGTTGATGGAATCACATCTATAGCGATTCTTTATAAGTATCTTAAAAACATGGGTTTGGAAGTGGGATTTTATGTTCCGGACAGAATGGTTGAAGGATACGGCGTAAACAGGGACGCTCTTGACAAGATAAAGGCTGACGGCACCGCTGTTATTATAACCGTGGATACCGGTATAACCGCCATTGAGGAAGCCGATTATGCTAAGTCTATTGGTATTGACTTTATAATAACCGACCATCATGAGTGTAAGGAAAGTATTCCTGACGTATATGCGGCTATCGACCCTAAGAGGAAAGACTGTGAGTATCCGTTTAAAAGTCTTGCCGGCGTTGGCGTTGTGTTTAAGCTTATACAGGCGCTTGACAGTTCTGAACCAATCGAAAATCTGATGGATGAATATGCGGACTTAATGTGTCTCGGCACGGTTGCTGATATTTCACCGCTTATAGACGAGAACCGTGTGATTGTAACCGAAGGATTAAAGAGATTTAAGACCACTAAAAATATAGGCTTAAAAGCGCTGATTGACGTGTCTACAAATGGCAAGGCAATCACAACCTCAACTATCGGATATACTATAGCTCCTAGAATCAATGCGAGCGGACGTTTGGGCTGTGCTTCCACAAGTGTGGAATTGTTCCTTACAGAAGATGAAGAGGAGGCGGCTAAGCTGGCTGATTCTCTCTGTCATGAAAACACGCTGAGACAGCAGACCGAGCAGAAGATGTTTAAAGAGGCGCTGGAATATATTGAACAGCATCCTGAAATTAAGGATGATGATATTTTGGTTATTCCTCATGAGAACTGGCACCATGGTATTGTCGGTATAGTTTCATCTAAGATTACCGAAAAATATTATAAACCGTCTATTTTGTTTGCGGTTGATGGAGATTCAGCAAAGGGCAGCGGCAGAAGTATTGCGGGATTTAATCTGTTTGGCGCTTTGGAAAACTGCAGCGGTCTTTTAGAAAAGTTCGGCGGTCATGAGTTGGCGGCAGGACTTACTATTAAGGCTGAGAATATTGAGGCTTTTAGAAAAAAGATTAACGAATATGCAAAGGGAAGAATTGAGGATATGACTCTTGTTCCTACTATATCTCTGGACGCTCAAATCAAGGTTCCTTATATAACGATAGATACTGTTCATGATATAAATAAGCTTCAGCCTTTTGGAGTAAACAACCCAACGCCGTCGTTTTCTGTCCGCAATATAAAGATTCACAGAATCAGTGTGATGAGCGAGGGCAAGCATCTGCGCATGACCCTTTATAAGGACGGAAAGTATTTGGATACCGTTGGTTTTGGAATGGGAGATTATTATAGTATGTTTAGAGAAGGCGACTATATTGACGTTGCTTTTGCTCTTGACATTAACGACTATAAAGGATTCCAAAATGTTCAGCTTATTTTGAAAGATATGAGAAAAACGGAGTTTAAAGACGCAAGATAAAAGAAATACTAATTATATAAATAAATATGGAATGAACCGGCTGTATCTTAGATGTATCGCGTTTAGCATACTTTTTTGATGAGACCGGTTCAAACTGCTATATGGCGAGTGATGAATTATGAAAGGTAACGAGCTTTCTACTCTTATAGAGTTAATAAGAAAATATAATAAAACAGGCGATTTGTCCATGGTGGAAAAGGCGTATAATTTTGCTGTCGAAAAGCATGACGGGCAGACAAGAAAATCCGGCGAGCCTTTTGTTAACCACCCGATTCAAGTCGCTTCAATAATTGCTGAAATGGAGTTTGATGTGGAGTCTATAGTTGCCGCGCTGCTTCATGACGTTGTGGAGGATACCGACTCCACCAGAGAGGATATAGTCCGAGAATTTGGGGAGACTGTGGCTCTGCTGGTTGACGGTGTTACAAAGCTTGATAAAATACCATACTCTTCTAAAGAGGAACAGCAGATTGAGACCTTGAGAAAAATGTTTTTCGCTATGGCGGAAGACGTTAGGGTGATAGTTATAAAGCTGGCCGACAGGCTTCATAATATGAGAACGATGAAATATATGCCTGAGGAGCGTCAAAGGGCAATATCAAGAGAGACTTTGGAGGTTTATGCCCCTCTGGCTCACAGGCTTGGTATGTCAAAGATAAAAATGGAGCTAGAGGACTTGTCGCTCAGGTATATAGACCCTATAGGATATTATGAGATAGTTGACAATATAGCTCAGAAGCGTGAAGAAAGAGAAAAGTATATCGGTGAGATTATCGAAATACTTCAAAAGAAGCTGGATGAACTTCATATAAAGGCTCATGTTGTAGGCAGGGCAAAGCATTTTTATAGTATATACCGCAAGATGTTTATGCAGAATAAAACTATTGACGAGCTTTATGACTTATTTGCGGTTCGTGTTATAGTTGATACAGTTTCAGACTGTTACGCGGTGCTGGGTATGGTTCATGAACTGTTCAAGCCGATGCCCGGCAGGTTTAAAGATTATATAGCTATGCCTAAGCCGAATATGTATCAGTCGCTTCATTCAACGCTTATTGGACCTAACGGCACCCCGTTTGAAATTCAAATCAGAACATGGGAAATGCACCAAATAGCTGAAAACGGTATCGCCGCTCACTGGAAGTATAAAGAGGGGAAAAGCGGTTCCAGTGATATGGATGATAAGCTGGAATGGATTAAAAATCTGCTGGAAATTCAAAAGGACAGCACTAGTCCTGAAGATTTTATGCACACCTTAAAAATTGATATGTTCAGCGACGAAGTGTTTGTCTTCACACCAAAGGGCGACGTTGTCAGTCTTCCTGCAGGCTCAACCCCAATTGACTTTGCCTATAGGATACACAGCGCAGTCGGCAATAGAATGACCGGTGCAAAAGTCAACGGAAAGATTGTGCCGCTTTCGCACGAGCTTAAAAATGGTGATTTTATTGATGTCATAACCAGTTCGGTTCCGCATGGACCGAAAATTGACTGGCTTAAAATCTGCAAGACGTCTCAGGCTAGAAACAAGATAAACCAATGGTTTAAAAAGGTAAACCGTGAGGAAAATATAGAAAAGGGAAAAGAGACTATAGAAAAGGAACTGTCTAAAAACAGTATTCCTGTCAAATATATAAATGATGAATCCTTTATTAGCCCGTTACTAAAGAAATACGGATTTAACGGTATAATGGATTTGTATGCGGCTGTGGGATACGGAAGCACAAATGCTAATCGATTTGTAACCAGGTTTCTGACCGAATGCAAAAATAAACAGCTTCAGGAAATGGAGCTTACTCCTGCAGAGCTCAATGTTCCGCTGAAGGTGAAGACCACGGCCAAACCCAATACAAGCGGCGTTGTGGTTGAGGGTATAGATAACTGCATGGTTAGGTTTTCACACTGCTGCAACCCGGTTCCGGGAGATAAAATAGTCGGTTATGTTACTCGCGGCAGAGGCGTTGCCGTTCATAGAGCGGACTGTCTGAATATGATACATGCCGCTGCGTCTGAGCAGGAGCGGAACAGATTGATTTCTGTTCATTGGGCAGGCGATACTCCGCCGTCTTCGTTCCAGTCGATGATTACGATAACCGCTTCAGACAGGGTTAATCTGCTGGTTGATATACTGACTGTTATAAACGATGCAAAAGCGCCTGTAACTAATGTTAACGCCAGAACCGGCAGAAACGATTTGGCTATAATAGAAATAACGACCGAAATTTCAAATACGAGTCAGCTTGACACTATAAAGAGGAAACTTAAAGCTCTCAGCGGAGTTATATCGGTCAGCAGGAGCAGACAGTAAATAAATATAAAGGATATGGTGCTATGATAATAAAAAGATTGATTTTAGGACCTGTTGCAACAAACTGTTATATTTTCTTGGATGAAGACAGCAAAGAGGCGGCGGTTATAGATCCGTCAGCCGACCATGAGTCTATTTTGAATTTAATAAAAGAAAATGGCTATAAGCTTAAAAAAATATTCCTGACCCATGGTCACTATGACCATATAGGAGGACTGTCCGGGTTATTAGAAGCGGAGCCTGAGGCTAAGGTTTACGCCCATGAAAAAAGCGCTGAGGTTCTTGGCGAGCCGCGCGTTAACCTATCCGGTGAGCTTGGCAGAAAAGAAGAAACTTTTAAGGCGGATATTGCGTTAAAAGACGGAGATATTATTCCGTTTGGAAAAGATGAGTTTAAAGTTATTTATACACCTGGTCATACAATAGACGGAATCTGTTTGGTTATAGACGGAAAAGTTTTCTGCGGCGATACCATATTTAGATTCAGCGTTGGCAGAACCGATTTCCCTACGGGGGATATGAGCCAGGAGGTTCAGTCGATTAAGACAAAGATAATGCCGTTTGATGACAGCGTTCGTCTGTATCCGGGACATGGGGAACCTACTACAGTTGGAGACGAGCGCCGCGGAAACCCATACTTGAGATAGGATTAGGAGCACATTATGTCAGAAATTACAGATGAAACAAAATCCCCTTGGGGAATATTGACGGGTATACGTCCGGCTAAAATTGCCACTAAGCTTCTTGACGAGGGCATGAGCGATGACGAGGTAATAAGTTATTTTATAAATGAGTGCGGTACCACATATGAAAAAGCGTCTCTTGCCTTAGAGGCGGCGAGAGCATTGCGTCCGATACGTGATGATATGTATCGAGACGGGGTGAGCATTTATATAGGTATACCGTTTTGCCCGAGCAGGTGTCTTTACTGCTCTTTTGTTACCAACGGCACAAAGCAGGCGGCGGCTCTTATGCCTGAGTATATAGAGGCGCTGAAAAAGGAGATAAAGTATACGGCTGATATAATAAGCCATAACGGAACCCCGGTTGAAACCGTATATATCGGCGGCGGAACTCCTACAACTCTTACGCCCAGGTTGCTTGAAGAGATGATAGACTGTCTCTATGACAATTGTGACCTTTCAAAAATGAAGGAATTCACTGTTGAGGCAGGTCGTCCTGATACCATAACGGAAGAAAAACTAAAGGTTTTAAAGAAGTATAATGTGGACAGGATAAGCATAAACCCACAGTCTATGAATGACAGCACACTTAAAATAATCGGCAGGGCACACAGCGCCGATGATATACGTGAAGCTATGAAAATGGCAAGGCACTGCGGATTTGATAATATAAACATGGACGTCATTGCAGGTCTGCCGGGTGAGGATATGGAAATGTTTAAGTATACCTTAAGCGAGGTTGAGAAGCTGGAACCCGAGGATACCACGGTACATACAATGAGTATAAAGCGGTCGTCAAGGCTGAATGAGTATTTGGACGAGTACGATTTGGCAAAAGGCGAGTTGGTTGCGGAAATGGTGTCATATGCCAGAAAGTATCTGGCGGAGAGAGGAAAGTTTCCGTATTATATGTACCGACAGAAAAATCAGCTTGGAAACCTGGAAAACGTCGGGTATTCAAAACCCGGGTTCGAGTCTCTCTATAATCTTTATATTATGGAGGAGATACAGACTATAATCTCTTTGGGCTGCGGCGGTGTGACCAAAACTGTTGACCTTGAGACAAACCGTATAGAGCGGATATTTAACGTTAAAGAAGCGAAGGACTATATTGAGCGCCTGGATGAAATGCTTCATAGAAAAGATGTTTTAAGACGAATATAAATTAATTGATAGGACTTGAAATAATGGAAAATAAAAATAACGAATCTATTGAAAACACAGAAAATAGCACTGAGAATATTGAGAGCACTGAATATACTGAGTCTGTTGAAACTACTGAAAACACTGAGAATACAGAAAATACAGAGCCGGCAAAAGGCGGACATGATTTGGGAACCGGCAGTATAGGAAAGCTTATGCTCAAAATGGCGATACCGACTATTATAGCGCAGATAATTAATATGCTGTATAATGTGGTTGACCGAATGTACATAGGTCATATTCCCGACGTGGGCGGAATAGCGCTGACCGGAGTTGGCGTAACATTTCCTATAATAGTTATCATAACGGCATTTTCAGCTTTGGTCGGAATGGGCGGAGCACCTCGCGCCGCTATAAGCATGGGTCAGGGAGATAATAAAACAGCTGAAAAAATCATGGGTAACTGTTTGACAACGCTGGTAATAATAGCGGTGATATTAACAGTTCTGACCTTGATTTTTGCGGAGCCTTTTATTTTGATGTTCGGCGGAAACCGGGACACAACTTTAAGCTACGGAATGAGTTACATCAGGATTTATGCGCTTGGAACTATCTTTGTCCAATGTGTTATGGGAATGAATGTGTTTATCACAACACAGGGCTTTTCTACAAAGGCAATGCTGACAATAGTAATCGGAGCGGTTATTAATATAATACTGGATCCGATTTTCATTTTCGGGTTCAATATGGGCGTCAGCGGAGCAGCTATTGCTACAGTTATTTCCCAGGCCGTTTCAGCGGTGTGGGTAATAAAGTTCTTGTCGGGTAAAAAGAGCGTTTTGAAAATAAGGAAATCCTGCCTGGGCTTTGATAAAAAAATTATGCTCCCGGTGCTGGCGCTGGGACTGTCGCCGTTTATAATGCAGTTTACCGAGAGTATTCTGACGGTCAGTTTTAATTTCTCGCTGGCTCAGTACGGCGGAGATATAGCGGTTGGGGCTATGACTATTCTAGCAACCGCAATGCAGTTCGCTATGATGCCGCTTCAGGGACTTACGCAGGGCGCGCAGCCTATAATTAGCTATAACTATGGAGCCGGCAACAAAAAGAGGGTTGAAAAAGCATTCGGATTATTGCTTTTGTTCTCGTTTATTTTTTCATTGTTATTCTGGTCGGTGTGTATGTTTGCCCCTCAATTCCTGGTAGGAATGTTCAGCAATGACCCGAATCTTGTTATGTTTGCTGAATGGGCGCTCAGGATTTATATAGCTTCTGTTTGTATTTTTGGTATACAAATAGCGTGTCAGCAGACGTTTATAGCATTAAACCAAGCCGGAGTTTCAATATTTTTGGCGCTGCTCAGAAAAATCGTTCTGCTTATACCGTTAATTTTTATACTGCCGAATATTATAACTCCCGGATTTGCCGGTATATTTACGCCGGATAATATTCCACCTCTTTTGGAAAGCGGAGGGAATATAGTAAAAGTTTTCGCGGTATTTTTAGCGGAGCCTATTTCAGACTTCTTGGCCGTGGTGTTTACCGCGCTGATGTTTGCTCTGAAGTTTAAAAAGATATTATCAGGCAATGAAAGATGTGAGAAAGTATAATGTCAGAAGAGATGCAAAGCACCGAGAATCAAGGAACTGAGAATCAAGGAACTGAGAATCAAGGAATTGAGAATCAAAGTATCAAGAATCAAAGTATCGAGAATCAAGGAACCAAGACTCAGGGAATCAAGATACAAAGAGAAGAGATGCAAAGAACCGAAATGCTGCTTGGATATGACGGGATTGAAAACCTTAAAAATGCAAAAGTGGCTCTGTTTGGGGTTGGCGGAGTTGGAGGATACACAGCCGAGGCGCTGGCCCGTTCAGGCGTTGGAAGCATAGATTTATATGACAGCGACCGGGTGTCGCTGAGCAATATAAACCGTCAAATAGCGGCGCTTCACAGCACTGTGGGAAAATACAAGGCTGATGTAATAAAAGAGCGTATACTCGATATAAACAGTTGTGCTGAGGTCAATGCCTATAAGGTGTTTTATCTTCCTGAAAATGCTGACGACTATCCGCTTGATAAATATGACTATGTTGTTGACGCTATAGACACCGTATCAGCCAAAATTGAACTGATATGCAGGTGTGACAGGATGGGTGTTCCTATAATAAGCGCCATGGGAGCCGGAAATAAACTTGACCCGACAGCTTTTAAGGTTGCGGATATATATTCGACTAAGATGTGTCCGCTGGCAAAAGTGATGCGCCGGGAACTTAAAAGCCGGGATATTAAGTCGCTGAAAGTGGTATATTCAGAGGAAAAGGCAAAGAAGCCGGAAATACAGTTGTATGACAGTGAAAATAATAAACCGGTTCCGGGAAGCGTCAGCTTTGTGCCGTCGGTTGCAGGTCTGATTATTGCAGGAGAGGTAATAAAAGATTTGGCGCTCAGAGCGAAAGAGGAAGAGTATGAAAACAGTTAAAATATCCAAAGCCGACAGCGGTATAAGGCTTGATAAATTTTTATTTAAGATAATGCCCGATGCACCTTCGGGCGTTATTTATAAGTCTCTGAGGAAAAAGCGGATAAAGGTAAACGGCAAAAGGACAACTGACGGTACCGTTCAGCTTGACGGCGGAGACGTATTGGAACTTTATATTAACGACGAATTTTTTGAAAAAGGCGCAGATAATGACGATAAGTGGTTAGGCTGTGACGGAAATATTTCTGTTGTATATACTGATGAAAATATAGTTGTAATGAACAAACCGTCAGGTATGAAGTCTCAGGACAGCGGCGATGATGCGGATTCGCTTGAAAGCGAGTTTCGGGCGTATTTATATAAGCGCGGCGAACTGGATTTAAACGGGACTTATCTTCCGTCGCTCTGCCATAGGATAGACAGAAACACTTCGGGATTAGTTATAGGCGCAAAAAATTTAAAGGCGCATAGGATAATAACCGAAAAGATTAAGACCAGGGAAATTAAGAAGTTTTACATCTGCCGGGCGGAGGGAAGAGTTACGCCTGAGAGCGGAAAACTTGAGGGATATATACTAAAGTGCGGAAACGATAGGGTAAAATTCAGTGAGAATCGGATTGACGGAGCGAAACCATCGGCGCTTAAATATAGAGTTATAAAATATGAGGGAAACGCGTCTGTTTTAGAAGTGGAGCTGCTAAGCGGCAGAACCCATCAAATCAGGGCAACGCTGGCTCATTACGGGCATCCGTTGGTTGGTGATAAAAAATATGGGGCAAAATCTGACGGCGGAGGAAAATATCAGAGCCTTTCCGCATATAAGCTGGTGTTTGGATTCAAGTCACAGTCAGGCGGTCTTGAATACTTAACCGGAAAAGAAATAAGCATTGAAGCCAATGTGTAATGATGTTTTTTTAATAAAAAGTAGTGGTTATTTAACATCGGCAGGTGTGACCACACTTTTTTAATTGTGTGTTATACATAATAAATTGTTTTGCCATTACCTGCAATATCGTTAATATGTATATTCAATGCAGACGCAGTCTGCCGTGTGAGGTGCGAAGCCGCGGAATAATATAGTATTTATTATTTTACTTATAAAAAACTATTTATATACTATGTATATGACCCCATATAAAAAATTTTATTATTACATAATAATGGTGTTTGAACCATTTCTTTTTCTCGCAAGAAAAAGAAACGCTTCACCAAAGAAAAAGTGCTTGCTCGCTTAGGTCGCCTGCGGCTCCAATGGGCGCTCGCCCCCGCTCATTTCACCATGAAGCATGGCTTCATGATGAAAAAAGCCTTGTAACTTTCCCGTTGACTTTGTAAACTACCGTGAAAATAGATATTCCGAGTTAGTATTAAGATAGATTTGAGCAAAAAGTAGGTACTAAATTAAAACGAATATAAAAAAATATAGAATAATTATAAAACTTATCAATAGATTAGAAAATAAATAATTAGTTTATATATTGAACACTACGTGTTCAGATGTTGGCTCACCTAACGAGGCGCATAAATGCGCCCTACCGAAGTTCACTGAAAAACCAGTTTTTTTATGAGTTAAATTAATAAGAACTCGGAAAATCTTTATTCACGGTAGTTCAAAAAGTCAACGGGAAAGTAACAAGGCTTTTTCATCTTGAAGCGCAGATTCAAGATGAAATTAGCGGGGGCGAGCGCCCCTTGGAGCCGTAGGCGACCTAAGCGAGCAAGCACTTTTTCTTTGGTGAAGCGTTTCTTTTTCTTGCTAGAAAAAGAAATGGTTCAAACACCTATTATAAGTAAAATAATATATATTATATGGGGTCATATACAAAGAAAATATAAAGTTTTTAAACCTTTATTATTAGTGTTATTTATTTTTTTTCAAATATTATTTTAATTTTATGGACTTTAGAGATTTTTCTTAAAGTGTTTATATTATATATAGTGTCTCCAGCTTCATAGCTTCTGATAGTTCTTTCTTTTAGACCTATGCTTTCGGCAAATTCTTTTTGAGTTAGCTCTGTCCATTCTCGTAATATTTTTATTATGTCTTTATTATCATAGTTACTTAAATTTATTTCCATGAAAATCCCCCTAAAGCAAAATTTATTATTGACAATTATATATTATTTTTGTATAATTTTAGCGAAAGCGTCATTCTAGATGACGGTGACAAAATAAATGATAAATTGAAAGGTAAAAATATGGAAATATTACAAATTAAAAGGTTAGTACAAAAACAAGGGAGAGTTACTATACCTAAAGAAATATGTGAAAAAATGGGTATTAAATCAGACATTGCATTAGTTTTTACAATGTTAGATGATAAAATAATTGTCACTAAAGAAAAAGAAAGCTGTGTTTTTTGTAATGATACAGAAAATCTCAGAAAATATAAAGAGATCCTAATTTGTCCAACTTGTATTAATAATATTAAAAATGATATATAATGTCTATGCGATACTAGTAAGAGGGATACTGATAAATAAAATTGTCAATGTATCCCTCATTTATGATAGTCATCTAATAAATTGCGAATTGCAATATTTACGAGCTTGTAAATACTAATACCATATTTGTCTTTTAGTTTATCCATACCAGCAATATTACTTTCTCTAATATTAATAGTATGTATAGTTGTTATCTCATTTTTAGGTTTTTCATAAAGTAAAACATTTTCTGTCTTAATTAAATATTCAATAGCGGTGTTTATTAAATCTGCAACTGTTGCTTGATATATTAATGTTAATTCTTCTAAACTTTCGTAAAGCGAGCTATCAATTTCATAATTTCGACGAAGTTTCTTTTCTCTTTTATTGTGTCTTGAATCTAAATAACTCATTTTGTCCTCCTTGATTAGATTATCTATATTTTACAAGATTTTTATACATTTAAGTAATTGTCTATAAATACAATATTTATGTTGTATATAAGTCTTGAAAAATTTAAATATTTTTGTTATACTTTTATTATTAGTTAATTAAATATAAGAGGAAGAGGGGCAAAAATGAAAATATTAGAGAATGTAAAAACTATTGATTCTTTAGGAAGAATAGTAATACCACAGGACATGAGGGACGAAATGCAAATTAGAAAAAAAGACGAAGTATCTATAATTATGAGAGGTGAAGAAATAAGAATCAGAAAGACAGAAAATTTCTGTATTGCATGTTGCGAAACCGAAAATCTTATAAAATACCAAAATAAATATATATGTCATGACTGTATAGCAAATATTAAAAAACTATAGTTAAGAAATAAATTTACAAAACCACACTTTATTATAAAAACTATCATAGCTGAAAGCGTAACAATATGATAAATAAAAAATCTGTGACGGAATAAAAACCGTCACAGATTCTATAAAACTATTTATATGATGACTTAACCTATATAATATATTTGTTATATTAAAATATAACTTACTTCACGTTTATTTCAATAACCTTTTTATTGTCTGTTTTTGACACAGTGATTGATAAACTTTCATATTCAAACGAATCTCCGTTTTGCGGAAGCCTCCCTAACTGCTCAGTTACCCAGCCTCCAACAGTAGCAGAGTCTGAACTCAGCTTGAGATTGTATTTCTTTTCAAACTTGTCTAAATCGGTCTTTCCCATAATTATAACCTCACCGCTTGGGAGCCGCTTAAACTCATCATCTTCTTGATATAAATCTCCCACAAGTTTTTCAAGCAGGTCGGTTATGGTTATAACCCCGTATGTTCCGCCGAATTCATCGGTTACGACAGCGAAATAATTGTGACTTTTTTTCATATTCTGCAAAAGTATGTCAGCTCTGATACTTTCGGGTACAGCATACGCGTTTACTACGGCTTTTTCCATTATTATATCTTTTGTAGGGTTTTTCAGTATAAAATACTTCCTGGCGTCTAATAACCCTATAATATTGTCAATGGTTTTATCGCATATCGGATAATATGAATGTTCCGAACCGGTGATTGTTTCATGCCATTTGTCAATACCGTCTTTAGTCCACAGCACATCGAGCTCGGTTCTGTGAGTTGCTATTTCGTCGGCGTGCATGTCGTCAAACTCAAACAGGTTTTGTATTATCTCATTTTCTTCATGGTCTATAACGCCTTTCTCACTTCCGGCGTTTGCCATCATTCTTATTTCGTCTTCCGTTATTTCTTCATCCTCCGCATTCGGGTCAATGCCCAGCAGTCTCAGGATAGAGTTTGTAGATGCGGTAAGCAGCCATACTATAGGCGCAAAAAGCTTTGAAATCACAGAAACTAAACCGGAGATTGCCAGCGCTATACTTTCAGATTTTCGCATCGCCAAACGTTTGGGAACAAGTTCGCCAAACACAAGTGTGAAAAATGATAATATTATTGTAATCAATACTACCGAAATAGTATCGAGTGTTTTTTCGGAAACAGGCAGGTTTAACTTCATTATTGCTGTTACAAGCATATCGGAAAAGTTGTCGGCGGCGAAGGCGCTTCCTAAAAATCCTGATAGTGTTATAGCGACTTGTATCGTGGCCAGAAAGCGTGCCGGCTGGTTTGTCAGCCTTGCCAGTCTGAGAGCGCGCTTGTCGCCGTCTCCGGCCAGTTTATCCAAACGGTTGCCGCTCATTGATATAACCGCTATTTCGGCGCAGGCAAATATGGCGTTCATGGCGATAAGCACTGCTTGTAAAATGATTTGTCCTGTTAAATTGCTGTTCAAAATTAAATCCTCCTTTTTTAATATAGTTATTTTGAACATATAAAATTTTGATTGTCTGCCGGTAAGAACTTAAAAACACAAAAGGACACAACCGTATCAATTATATCAATACGGATGTGTCCTATATTCATATTAAATTAATTAAATTACTACTGTCACTGTCGTCGTCTGACATTTATGTATATTCCTTTCCGGCAGATTATCAAGCACAATATAGCATATATAATTAAATTTGTCAATAACATTTTTATAAATTTTTTTAAATCTAGGATATAAAAATAATATGTACTAATTCAAATAATTATAACAAAATTTATTGCACAGGTTCATATACAGCGTCACATCGGGTAAAATCTGAGAATATAGTATTTTTGTATTCTCCGTTTACCATTGACCGGTAGTATGGTTTGCCGCGGTATAAGAGAGAACCGTCTGTTTTTATAATATATATAATCGAACTCCCTCCCGCAAAGTCTTTAACATCATCTGCGATTTTGACCATGTTTAGCACATTCTTTTCATCACTGCCGGTGAGAATGTGACCATATTCATTTTCTCCTGCTCCCCAAAGAGAACCGTCAGATTTTAACGCATAACAGACATTGTTTGCTGCCTTGACATTGATGAATCCGTCTCCCAGCTTGACAGGAGAGGTGTAGTTGTACATCGATGATAAATAATCATATGTCTCGAAACTGTATGTTTCAATATATCCCAGTTGTCCGCCGTAGCTTGCGCCGAATCCCCATAAGCTGCCGTCTTGCTTTATGTAGTAGTATGTGTTGCCGTCAGTCGCAACTGACATAGCATTGTCGGCACGCTTTACCGGAGCTGAGTAGTCCTTTTTGTCTATCCATTCGCTTCCCGGACCGGGCGCGCTTCTATATGTCCAAACGCTTCCGTCATTTTTTAGATAAATAACATAGCTTTGGCCGGAAAATTGTTTTACATTACTGTCTATTTTTTTATATCCGTATCCAACATCTTCCCAAAGTGTTCCGTCGGTATCAATGTAATTTTGGTATGAAGCGGAGACGGCGTTTTCAACAGTGCACACGTCTTCAGTATCATCATTCGATGTTTTTATATACAGTTTATTGTCTTTAGCCAGCAGCCAGTTTTCGCTGTAGTTTCCGTCAAGTATATTTCTTCGTCTGTATACGGCGTTTTTATATGAGTCAGTAGAAAACGGTGCGGTATATAAATTATCATTTTCATCTATTACAGATATTTCTGAATAATTGTTTGTTCCGAATCTGTCAAACTTGGGCAAATAATCGCATTTTGAAACATTTAAATCACCGTTGTTTATAACGCTAAGGTCTGAAACGTTTATACCATACAGATAGCTGCTGTCAATAACAGCGGAACGAATAAAACCATCGCGCCTGTCAATGGTTGAAGTGGTTGAATCGTTGACTGTAGGCCGAAAATGATATGTGCTGTATGAATGCTGGAATCCTAAATTATCACCAAGCTCCTTATTGCCGAATGTAATATATTCGTCTTTAGCAATATAACTTCCGATTGTGTATTCCTCGGTACCGGATTCATAATAAAATCCGTTTTCGGTGCCTTCAGTAAAATAGCCCAAATATTCCATGTCAGAAATTGTACCCGGAAATTCAGACATTACGCTCTTATCAAATCTTTTTCCTATACCGTGAGGAACACCGTTTTTGGTTTGTCCGTAATAAGTAATTCCGTTTCCCAATACAAGTTCGGTTTTATTTTCAGCGGTTTCAAAAGCATTATCCAATTGATACTTTACTGTGTTTAATTTAGCAAGACGGCTGTTGTCGTCGTATTCAACATAACCATATTTATTTAAAGCCGAAAGCTGTATCAGAGTTTTACCGTCTATATTACAGGCTTCGGTAAGTTCGCCGCTTAAATAAGTTTTTATATCGGTTGAATATACCTCTGCAATTTTAGTGTATAACGGAATATCAGACTTTAAAATGTTTATTTCATCTTTGCTTAGCGATGTTCGGTCGATGCTGTTGTTTTTCTCGATACTCAAAGTTCTGAGTTCATTGTTCCAATCCACATCAAAGCCGTAACCGCGCAAATCTTCCGCGCATATATAGGTATGGTCCTGATAATTGTATGACTTGATTGGCTGCTCGTCAATCAACGCTCCGATATCTGTAGTGTAGACGTCGCCGTTCTTCTCAAAGGCTGAAACAGGAGCGTTAACACAACTGCATAATAGAATTGTTAATATAATAACTATGGATATTATTTTTTTCATATTCATCACCTTATAATTAATAATAAAATTATTATAACATATAAAATACTGCTAGTCAAAATTGAAAGCTGTATACAAAAAAGACTGCGGTATAAACCACAGTCTTGATTTTTAAATTAATTGAGCATACAATAAGCCGAGTTCTGTCAATGATGATTATCTATCTCGAACGTGTGTCGCCACACGCCTCTAGCCACCAATCTCCGAAGATGCCGGGCCGGCTTAGCCTTCGATTCAGGTGTTGCTCCGAGTGGGGTTTACAGCATTGATAAGTCGCCATATCAATGGGTGAGCTCTTACCTCGCCTTTCCACCCTTACCTGTTTAAAACAGGCGGTATATTTCTGTTGCACTGTCCTTAGAGTCGCCTCCACAAGCCGTTAGCTTGCACTCTGCCCTATGGAGCTCGGACTTTCCTCACGGCCGATTAGGCCGCGCAACCATCTGGTATACTCAATAATTAACTGAATAAATTCTGCGTTTTACAGAAGTGTAACCTTTATAACCCCGTCAATATCTTCAATCTCTTTTGCGATAGCCGGGTCAATTTTGCCCTGAAGGTCAAGCATTGTATATGCGTAGTCACCGCGGCTCTTGTTGAGCATGGTGTCTATATTAACTCCTTTTGCTGCAATCAGGTCAGTAATATGCTTCAGCATATTAGGAACGTTTTTGTGAGCCACAGTCATGCGCTCGCCGTTCTTTTCGCCCATGTCACAGTTAGGATAGTTTACGCTGTTTATAATATTTCCGTTTTCCAAAAAGTCTTTTATCTCATTAGAAGCCATAACAGCACAATTTTCTTCACTTTCAGGAGTAGAAGCGCCGAGATGCGGCATGCAGATAACCTTGTCGTTATTGAGAAGGTCGGCCGTGGCAAAGTCTGTTACGTAACATGAAACAGTACCGTCTTCTAAAGCCGCCTGAATATCGGTTGTATCAACCAAGGTGTCACGTGAGAAATTAAGCAGTCTTGCACCCTTTTTCATTTTTGCAAAAGCCTCGGAATTAAACATGCCAATTGTTGACGGCAAAGCCGGAACGTGGATAGTAATATAATCCGACTGAGCCAAAAGGTCGTCAAAGCTGGTTGCCTTTTCAGCAAATCTAGTAAGGTGCCATGCAGAGTCAACCGAGAGATAAGGGTCGTAGCCCACAACATTCATTCCCAGGTGGTGAGCTGCGTTTGCAACTTTAACGCCGATTGCGCCGAGACCTACAACTCCGAGAGTTTTTCCGTAAATTTCAGGGCCGACAAAGTTTGACTTGCCTTTCTCAACCAAAGAAGCGGCTTGATCTCCTTCATCTTTTAATGTCTTTGCCCAGTTGATACCCTGAACAACTTTTCTTGAGGACAGGAGGAGCGAGCAGATAACAAGCTCTTTAACAGCGTTTGCGTTAGCTCCGGGAGTGTTGAAAACAACAATACCCTTTTCGCTGCACTTATCAAGAGGGATATTATTAACTCCGGCGCCGGCTCTGGCAACAGCCCTCAGGCTTTCCGGAAGCTCCATATCGTGCATCTTAAAACTTCTTAAGATGATACCGTCAGGATTTTCACAGTCGTCAGAAATTTCATAATTCTTTCCAAGGATTCCGAGACCCTTTTTTGAGATTTTGTTTAATGTTTTAATTTTATACATTATGAATTCTCCTTTTCAAACTTAGTCATAAAGTCGACCAATGCCTTAACGCCTTCGATAGGCATTGCGTTATATATGCTGGCTCTCATGCCGCCAACTGTTCTGTGACCTTTAAGATTAACGAAGCCCTGTGCCTTTGATTCTGAAACAAATTTTGCATTAAGCTCATCAGAATCAGTAACAAACGGAACATTCATCAAAGAACGGTCTTTAGGAACAACAGTACCTCTGAACATCTTTGAGTTGTCAAGGAAGTCATAAAGAATCTTTGCCTTTTCAACATTCTTTTCGTGCATAACCTTAACGCCGCCCATGTCTTTTATCCACTCATATACCAGACCGCAAATATAAATAGCATATGTCGGCGGAGTGTTAAACATAGAGCCGTTTTTAGCGTGTGTTTCATAATTAAGCATTGTAGGAGTGATGTCCATAGCGTTTCCGATTAAGTCGTCACGTACGACAACAACGGTAACACCGGCCGGACCCATGTTTTTCTGAGCTCCCGCATACACAAGACCAAACTTGTTAAAGTCAACTTCTTCAGATAAAATACATGAAGACATATCAGTAACGATTGTGGCGTCTCCAAAGTCGGGAAGCGTGTTATAGTGGGTGCCATAAATAGTGTTATTATAAGTTATATGTACGTAATCCGCGCCGGGAGTAAGCATACTTTTGTCAACATCCGGCAGGTAAGAAAATGTCTTGTCAGCGCTTGAAGCAATTTCATTGGCTGTAATATAGCGTTTTGCTTCAGCCAGCGCTTTCTTTGCCCACTGTCCGGTTGTCACATAATCAGCAACCTTAGACTTGTTTCCGAGATTCATAGGAACCATGGCGAACTGTGTTGACGCGCCGCCCTGTAAGAACAATACTTTGTAATTGTCAGGTATATTCATGATTTCACGGAAAGTAGCTTCTGCTTTGTCAATGATAGCTTGATATTCGCCGCTGCGGTGGCTCATCTCCATAACGGACTGACCGCTTCCCCCCATATCAAGCATTTCTTCCTGGGCTTTTTTCAGCACATCCAGCGGAAGCATTGACGGGCCTGCTGAAAAGTTGTAAACTCTACTCATTTTTTTCTCCTCCACAATATATATATTCTTTTATTATTTTTATATTAATATTTCATAAATTATTATTTGGTCATAGGTTTCACCATATAATTATATTTATAAACCTCAACATCTATTCTAAGTAAAACTTAACTAAATAATTAACTATTACATTATATAACTAAAAATTTAAATCGTCAATATGAATTCGCAATTTTTTTAACAATCCGACAATTTTCATCAATAAGACTTAAACGGCTTGCGTACCGGTCGTATAATCAGGCGGTTTAACATCCGCAATATTATTGACATTGAAATACTAAAATGTTATACTTGACAGTAATTAACGGTTGACAATAAGGGTGATGAATATGGCGGAAATAAATGGTTTTGTGCATTTGCATACGCATACGGCCTACAGCCTTTTGGACGGAGAAGGCACGGTTGAAAAGGTGCTTGACCGAGCTAAAGAGCTTGGACAGGAAGCAATGGCAATAACTGACCATGGAAATATGTATGGTGTTATTGAATTTTATGAGTATGCAAAAAAAATTGGGGTAAAGCCTATTTTGGGCTGTGAGGTTTATGTTGCCGCCAGAACTAGGTTTGACAAAACCTATGAGCTTGATTCGGAGCGGTATCATCTTATTTTGCTTGCCGAAAGTAACACCGGTTATAAAAATTTGATGAAAATTGTGTCTATGGGTTTTATAGATGGATTTTATTATAAGCCCAGAATAGATATGGAGCTGCTGAGAGAGTACAGCGAGGGAATTATAGCTCTTAGCGGCTGTATGTTTGGAGTGCTTTCGAGAAAGATTCTTGCCGGCAATTATGGCGCGGCTATAGAGACAGCGAAAGAGTTTATTGATATTTTTGGCAGAGATAGATTTTTTGTTGAGGTTCAGGACCATGGTCTTTATGATCAGAAAAAACTTAATGTCGGTTTGATAAAACTTGCCGGAGAACTGGGGCTTGACATAGTCTGCACTAATGATATTCATTATGTGAAAAAAGAAGACGCCGAGTATCAGGACGTGTTAATGTGCGTTCAGATGGGAAAAACAGTCGATGATGATAAACGGATGAAGATGTCTACTTCTGAACTTTATGTTAAGTCAGAGGATGAGATGAACGAACTGTTTTCATACATTCCTAAAGCAATACAAAACACTGCTGAAATTGCTGAGAGATGCAATGTGGAGATAGAGTTTGGAAAACTGCATTTACCTGAGTTTGATGTGCCCGAGGGTTATAGCGCGTATGAATATTTAACAAAATTATGTTTGGACGGATATAAGAAAAGATATCCAAAAGAGGCAGCAGATAGAGACAGTCAGGTATACAGACGGCTTGAATATGAACTTGAGACTATAAAGACCATGGGCTATGTAGATTATTTTCTGATAGTCTGGGACTTTATAAAATACGCCAGAGATAATGATATAATGGTAGGCCCCGGAAGAGGAAGCGCCGCAGGAAGCGTTGTGGCTTACTGTCTTGAAATAACTAACGTTGACCCGATTAAATATGATTTGATTTTTGAACGGTTTTTGAATCCCGAAAGGGTCAGTATGCCGGATATTGATATTGACTTCTGCTATGAGCGGAGACAGGAAGTGATTGACTATGTCAACCGCAAGTACGGAAGCGACAGAGTGTGTCAGATAATAACGTTCGGAACTTTGGCGGCAAGGCAGGCTATCAGAGATGTTGGGCGTGCTCTGAATATGTCGTATGCGTCCGTGGACAGCGTTGCTAAGCAAATACCGTTTGAACTGCATATGACATTGAAAAAGGCGCTTATCTTAAATCCAAAGCTAAAGCAGATGTATGACGGCGATGAAAATATAAAAAAGCTTATCGACACTGCAAAGGCGCTTGAGGGTCTGCCGAGACATGCGTCCACCCATGCGGCTGGCGTGGTTATTACAAAGGAGCCGGTATATAATTATGTTCCGCTTCAAAAAAATGACGATGTTATAACAACACAGTTTACGATGACAACCATTGAGAGACTGGGACTGCTGAAAATGGATTTTTTGGGTCTCAGGACGTTGACTGTAATACGTGACGCGGCTGATATGGCTGAAAAATCATATGGGATAAAGCTGGATATGAACTCTGTTCCGCTGGATGACGAAGAGGTCTATAAAATGATTTCAAAAGGTGACAGCGATGGGGTGTTCCAGCTTGAAAGCACAGGAATGAAGCGGTTTATGACTGAACTTAAACCTACAAATCCTGAGGATATTATAGCCGGGATTTCTCTTTACCGTCCGGGGCCTATGGAGTCTATTCCGCGGTATGTCGCTAATAAAAACAATCATGGCAGTGTCACCTATAAACATCCAATGCTTGAGCCTATACTAAACGTAACTTATGGCTGTATAGTTTATCAGGAGCAGGTTATGCAGATTGTTAGGGAGCTTGGCGGATATTCGCTGGGCAGAGCGGATTTGGTTCGACGGGCTATGTCTAAGAAAAAAGCTGATGTTATGGCTGAGGAGAAGCATAACTTCGTTTATGGGATTGATGACGGTGAAAGCAAGGTGGACGGAGCTATAAAGCGTGGAATAGATGAGGAGACGGCGGTTTCTATCTTTGATGAGATGATGGATTTTGCGTCATATGCTTTTAATAAGTCCCACGCCGCAGCATATGCAGTTGTGGCATATCAGACCGCCTGGCTGAAATGTCATTATCCGGCTGAATTTTTTGCAGCCCTTATGAATTCGTTTATTGACAGCGGCGACAGAATAGCTAAATATATACTGATTGCAAAAAAGAACGGTCTTGATATAATTCCTCCGGATATAAACAAAAGCGGAAGAAAATTTACCGTTGTCAACGGAAATATAGTTTTTGGTTTGGGAGCAATAAAAAACGTTGGCGATGGGGTTGTGGCTGCTATAGAGTCAGAGCGTCTAATGAACGGAGAGTTTGGCTCTTTTACTGATTTTTGCCGCAGAATGTCAGGGAAGAAGCTGAATAAAAGAGTGGTTGAGAATCTTATACAAAGCGGAGCCTTTGACAGTTTGAAGATAAAAAGAAGCGTTTTGTTATATGAATATGAGACACTGATAGACAAGCTGGCGGCGTCTGCAAAGAATGAGCTTCCCGGTCAGATAAGTCTGTTTGATATAGAAAGCGAAGAAGACGGGCAGGAAGAAACTGTTGAGGCAGATAATTTTGAGGATAGACCTGAACTGCCTATAGAACAGCTGCTAGCCATGGAAAAGGAGAGTATCGGCATGTATGTGTCCGGGCATCCTCTTGACGAATACAGAGAGTTTCAGTTCAGCGGCAGAGTATCGCCAATATTAAATATTTTGGAGGATGAAGAGCATAAATTTCTTCCCGGAAGTCAGACCGCAGTGTTTGGTATTATAACAAGCGTCAGGGTTAGGCGGACAAAACGGAATGATATAATGAAGTATATTGTTATTGAGGATTTGACAGGAAGTATTGAATGTTTGGTTTTTCCGACCCTGGTGCAAAAGTATGACGACATGTTGGATAAGGACAGTAAAATTATTGTCAGAGGAGATTTGGATATAAGTGAAGATTCGGCGCCTAAAGTTAGGGTTCAGAGTATTGAAAGACTGCTTCCGGCGGAAAATTTGAAAGAGAGAAAATACAGTGAAAGCAAGTTATATATAAAATTAAAATCAAACGACAGACAAGCTCTTGGTGATGTTAAAAATGTGCTGTCAGGCACGGGCGGCAATATTGAAGTTATAATATATTTTGAAGATACAAAAAAGACGTTAAAGGCGCCGGATAGTATGAAGGTGAGTCCTGAAAGCGAAAAGATAAGAATACTTAAAAATATGCTCGGCGAGGATAACGTGAAGCTTGTAAATAAGTCGTAAATATAAAATCTATCTATATGAACTAAGGTGAAAATTTTGGAAAAAAGAAACACAAAAGCAGAGGTTCTTGAAATACTTTTAAATTCCGGAGAAACGCCCGTATCAGGGGAACGTTTGGCGGAAAATTTGGGAATATCAAGAAATGCGGTTTGGAAAGCTGTGACCGCTCTTAAAGAAGATGGATATAATATATCCGCAAAAAGAAATTCAGGTTATATTTTGAATAAAAGCAATGTGTTGTCGGTAATTGAAATGAAAAAACACTTAAATAATCCTAAGATTGCTGATAGTATAGAAATCCATCGATTGGTCAGCTCGACTAATAACGTGGCCAAAGAATATGCTTTAAATGATAAAACTACTGATGTGCGTATATTTATTTCTGAGGAGCAGAGCGGCGGAAAAGGGAGACGGGGCAGAAGTTTTTATTCACCACCGGGATCAGGCATATATATAAGCTTCCTGTTTCACCCTCAGATAAAGGCTGTAGACGCCGTACGGCTTACAACTGTCACATCGGTTGCGGTATCGAAGGCTATAGAAAAATCCACTGGGCTGGAACCTCAGATAAAATGGGTAAATGATGTGTTTTTTAATGGCAAAAAAATATGCGGCATATTGACCGAAGCGCTGACCGACCTTGAGACAGGTATGGTAGACAGCGTGATTATTGGCATAGGAGTTAATGTGTTTGGCGGCGGATTTCCTTATGAGCTCGCCAAAGTTGCAGGAGCCTTGTCTGATTCTGAGGACTGCACGGACATTGACAGAAATGTGATTGCCGCCGAAATTATTAATCAGATGTTGGATTTTGTCCGTTGTGACGACGGTGATTGTGTAATCAAAGATTATATTGAAGATTATAAAAGTCGTTCTATGGTACTTGGTGAAAGAATAAAAATATTAAACACGGGAGAGTTTGCATTAGTTCAGGATATAAACGAAAGCGGTGCTTTGGTTCTAAAGCTGGACAGCGGCGAAAGCAGGATTTTGGACAGCGGTGAAGTAAGTATAAGGGTCAGCGGAACAGAAAAATGAGGTTATTTTATGAAGAAAATCGGAACGGCAGTATTGTTATTTTTGGTTTTGCTCTCTTGTTTTCCTATTTGCGGATACGCGATAGAGTTTGATATGGATGAGATATGCGATTCTGTGGTGGTTGTTCACTCTATGAATTCAGTTGGAACAGGGTTTGCTATCTCAAAGGATAAGATAGTGACAAACCAGCATGTTGTGAGTACTACAACAACTTATACAATTGAGACAAGGGACGGAGGTTTGTACAACGGCCGTCTTATAGCTTCTGATGAGGCTAAAGACTTGAGCCTGATAGAGGTTTTGGGCGGCAATCTTCCGACAATACCTATGACTGAGGATATTCCGCCTTTGGGCACCGACGTATACGCTGTAGGCTCTCCGCAGGGAATGGGATTTACGGTAAGCCGAGGTATCTTATCAACAACAGACAGGCAGTTAAACGGAGTGCATTATATTCAGACAGACGCGGCTATAAATCCCGGAAACAGCGGTGGTCCTCTGCTCAATCAAAAAGGTCAGGTTATTGGTGTCAATAATATGAAGGTTGAAGACGCTGACCGTATATCTTTGGCGATACCCATGAGTTCAGTTGTGACGTTTTTGGAGAACAACGGAATAAACGTTCAGCTTTCTGATACTCCTGACGCTGAGCTTGAGGCTCCGGGCAGTGTAGTGATACAAAGTTCTGCCGTATCGGGCGGGATTGAACAGTCATATGAACAGTATTCAAACAGTTTGAGAAATCAGTATACTAAAATATTAGAGACGGTTCAGAATGAAAATAAAATACTTGTTTTGGGACTAATTATTATTGCGGTTCTTTGTTTTGTATTTATGCTTGTCATGCTTTCACAAAAGGAAAAATTGAAACGTTCTGAGGATAACTTTGAAAGAGCCATAGAGGCACTGAAAAAGCAGGGAATGCAGATGAAAATGATGCAGAGAATCAGATTTACAAATCAAAGCAGAGAAAGCGAAACCGGTACAAATTCAGCGTCTGATAGAAACTGCGGTGAATATCAAACTGTACCTGAAATCCGGAGTGCGTTTGTATCAAGAATGCCGAGGAAACGTTCAGAGGAACAGCAGAAAAAGTATAGAAAGAGGCTGTATTAGAGATTATGATAAATAAAGGTCAAAAAAGATTTTTAGAATGTGAGAGATTGATTATATTTATTGGTCTAATGGGCGTTGGAGGTTTCCTGGGAGCGTATACTTACTCAATCCGCGGCGGAGTGTTCTGCAATGCTCAAACGGCTAATTTTGTACTGCTGGCTATGGCGATCGGAAAATGGGATTTGAGCGGTGCGGCATATTTGCTGATACCTATTTCTGCATATTTTTTAGGAGCCGTGCTCTCAGAGGCGCTGCCAATTCATGTTAAAAAGTTTGGTTTGGTTCGCTGGGATACTCTGCTTGTAGGTATAGAGGTTTTAGTAACATTTATGCTTGGTCTGCTTCCTGAAACCGCCCCATATCAGATAACGCAGGTAGCTGTAAACTTTATCTGTTCAATGCAGTATAATACGTTTAGACAGGCGGAGGGAACGCCAATGTCGACAACTTTCTGTACCAATCATTTAAGACAGGTTGGTATAAATTTTGTCAAATGGCTGAGGAAGGGAAAGTCGGATAGTTTGGGCAGAAGTGTTAAGCATTTGTGTATGTTAGGAACCTTTGTGCTTTTTGGTATAATTTCTACTGTTTTATGCAGATTATTCTTAGGCAAAGCCATATGGGGAGCCACAATAATCTTGCTAATCGTATTTTTGGACCTGCTTCATGCCGACTTAACCTGCGAGCGTGATTTGCTTAGTGAAAAACCGTTGGGACATTGATTGTTAACAGTATGTTCATTGAAATTTTGTTATTAATGTGATATTATTATTTTGTTTGGTGATAGAGTTAGAAAGAGATGGTGTGTATATGAATTTATCTGATGATAATAAAAATGAGATTAAATCTTCGCAAATGAGCGGAGTTTTAGATGAGGTCGATCAGAATAAAACTGACAGCGTTCAAAATTTATGCGGTATAGCAAAAAAGACGTCTATAGGCGGACAGGCTGTGATTGAGGGAGTTATGATGAGAGGTCCCGAAAAAATTGCTACTGCGGTAAGGAAGCCCGACGGAGAAATAGTTGTTGATGAACAGCCTCTTGGAAAAGGCAGAAAAAGCAAGTTTGTAAAACTGCCTATTATCCGTGGGTGCGTTAACTTTTTTGACTCAATGATTGTCGGCGTAAAATCACTTATGTTTTCGGCTAAGTTTTTTGACGTGGATGACGATGGAAACGAAGTTGAGCAGGAGCCGGGAAAGTTTGAGGCCTGGCTGGAGAAAAAGCTGGATTCAGAAAAAGCAATGAATGTTATAATTTATTGTTCTGTTATCTTTTCCATGTTTTTATCAATTGGTTTGTTTATTTTGCTGCCGACATTGATAGCTGGTTTTTTGACTGATTTTATGCAGGTGCATAATAATACGGTTTTGACCCTTATAGAGGGTATTGTAAGAATTGCTATTTTTATAGTTTACTTATCATTGGTTGCACAGATGAAAGATATAAAACGTGTGTTTATGTATCATGGTGCAGAACATAAATCTATATTTTGCTATGAAAGCGGACTGCCGCTGACGGTTGAGAATGTTCGTATTCAATCAAGACTGCACCCGCGCTGCGGTACCAGCTTTTTGCTGATAGTTATGGTGATAAGTATATTGGTGTTTTCGATTATACCGTGGCAGCAGGAAAGCTTTACTCATATCCCTGTGATTGGCGTAATGTTTTCAGCTATGCCGTGGGCAATTTGGAGACTTATATTAAGACTGCTTTTACTCCCGATAGTAGCCGGAATTTCTTATGAAATTATAAAGTTTGCGGGACGGCATGACAATTGGTTTACCCGCGCTATAAGCGCTCCTGGAATGTGGTTTCAGCTTATAACTACCAATGAGCCGGAGGATGACCAGATAGAGGTTGCTATAAGGTCGCTGAAAGCTGTGATACCGGAGGATAAGACTGCGGATGTGTGGTAAAGGCTGACTCGCATAGTTAGACAGAAGGTGATTTTATGACATTAAAGGAATTGCGCAGAAACGCGCATAATAGATTAAAAGAACAACCCAATATATCATCTCCTGAGCTTGATGCGGATTTGATAATTATGTTCGTTTTGGATTTAAAAAAGGATGAATTATTAACTAAGGATATATCTGTGCCGGACGCGCTGGCTATAGAGGTGAACGCGTATTTGAACCGCAGACTGGCAGGTATGCCGGTGCAGTATATAGTTGGAAAAACTGAGTTTATGTCTCTTGATTTTATCGTTAACAAAAATGTTTTGATACCGAGACAGGATACAGAAATTTTAGTAGAAACAGTGATTGAGAGGTATAAGAACGTATCTGAGCAAATCAGGATTTTGGATATAGGAAGCGGCAGCGGATGTGTTGGAATCAGTATGGCAAGATATTTGCCAAACTCCGTTGTGACTGAACTTGATATATCAGAAGAGGCGCTAAAAGTTGCTGTGCTGAATGCTGAAAAAAATTTGGTGACAAAGCAAATGAATTTTGTCTGCCGAGATATTCGTGATGGAATTTCGGATTTAGAGCCAAAATTCGATGTGATAGTTTCAAATCCGCCGTATATTAAGACGGATGATTTACTTGAGCTTCAGCAGGAGGTTATAGAATACGAGCCTGTTGCCGCATTAGACGGCGGAGATGACGGTCTTGATTTTTACCGTATTATAATTAAAAAAGCGGTTCCTAAAAAAGGCGGAATGACAGCGTTTGAAGTTGGGATAGGTCAAGCCGGTGACGTCGCCGATTTAATGTTTAAGGCGGGATATAGGAATATAGAGATTATTCCTGATTTAGGTGGAATAGAAAGGGTAGTTTTGGGATATGCGGCTTAAAAATACGTGTTAAAATAATATTTAGCAATGATTATATTATGAAAATTTTTAAAAAAGTATTTGTTATTTAGCATGATACGGTTTCGTCTAATAATATGGGCGGAACCGTTTTTTGTTATGTAGAAAATTATTACGAAGCTGTCTCTGTAATTTTTAGTTATAAGCAACATCTAAACGTTGTCTATAATCAAAAAAGATTTTGAGAAACGTTTCTGCCAACAGATATAAAATTAATGAAAAGTAAAAAGGCTCCGAGAGACTTAGCACGATAATATCAGAAAAATTGTTAAACTTATTTTGGAAAATAAAAAATTTAGTGGAAATTTACAGCAATCAACAGTTGTGATAATGTGATTTTATTATAGCAAAGAAACCGATATTGTGAAAATTATTGTAAACGACAGTAAAAAAGTTGAAAAGAGAGAAAATATAAAACATTGCAGGTAATAATTGTGAAAATTGTAGGTTTTTATTAAAAATTAAAACGGTTTTAAAAAATATTATAGAATTGATATTTTAATAAATGCGTTGATGTCAAATTAAAAAGGGTTCGATTGAACCCTTTTTAATTAATAAGTTTAAAATTATTTAAATTTTTTATAGGGAAAGTATAAATTATAATATATCTATTAAATCTAATGATTTTAAGAAATGTAGCATTTACCTTAAATCAATAAAGCTGTCTTCCGTTGCAATCAATGATTAGAATACTATTGCATTTTATTTTTGTAATAACTGAGCAACCGATTTAGTATTGCTTCTCAAATATCTGGATAAACAATATAATGAATCCGGGTTACCTTGTGTTATATAGTTATCTTTTTGAAGACAGCTAAGCGTGGCTCTGTATCCCAGCTCTTTTAATATCGCCTCGGAATTTTTGCACATCTCACCGTATGGATAAGCATATGTCACTGGTGTGATGTCGCAGTTATCTTTTAGCAGCTGTTGGTTTTTTTCTGTGTCGGCTATAAATTTTTCCCTGTATGTTTCGTCAGACTCGCCGTTTTTTTGCCCCACGCCTTTTCTGTTGTCTTTATTGTTTTTATCACCCGGAAGCATGTGCATATTATAGCTGTGATTGCCTATTTCAAGCCTGTCGTTGTCCACAAGCTCTTTTATATTGTCCCAGGTAAGATATGCGTATTCAGGATTGCTGTCGTCAATACTGGAAAACTTTTCAGCATATTGACCAACGATTGAAACGACCGCCTTCATATCATATTTTTCAAGAAGAGGAAGGCCGTATTCTAAATTATTTTCAAACCCATCGTCAAAAGTTAAAACTATTGGCTTTTCAGGCAAAGCTTCATTCCCGTCGACGTAATTTATAACATCTTCCATCAAAACAGTAGTGTATCCGTTTTCTTTCAAATATTTTAAATCCTCTTCAAATGAAGAGATGGGAATAACGTAAGCGTTTACTTTAGATGGGTTCTTGGTCAATCCATGGTACATAATTATAGGCAGTTCAACTGATGTGCGGTCATCTTCAGAAAAACTTTCGGCGAAACCAAATTGTGAATCATTATTTCTCAAAGATGAGAATCCCACTATACCGACTACAACTGAAATAATAAATATAACTGAAAAAAATACCAGCGTCTTCAGTCTGACAACAAACATAAAAAATCACCTCATATATAGATAGTATTAGAGGTGATTGTATTTTATTCAGATTTTTAATGTCAAATAATGGAATTTTGGACAAACATATTAAATATTAATATTTTACTTCATATTCATAAGGAGCCATCAGCGGCTGCATGTTATCGTCCCATATAAATACCCTTATTAATGAGCGCAAACCTGTCTTATCTACAGGCAGAACAAGCGATGGAAGAGTCTTATGACCGCTTGCCGGAATTTCAACGTCGTTTTTAACTATTGAACCTGTCACATGTTCAACCAATTCACCATCAGCGTCGCTGGATTCCGTGTATGAAACTACATAGCAGTCTACAAATTTATTTTTATCGGTATCATTATAAAGCTGAATAGAACTCTTTAATGAATTTAAATCAGCGTCAAATACCAAAGGATATATTTCGGTGTGCAATTCGGGTGAGCTTACAGGGGCAGAGGTAGGAGCCGGGGCAAAACTTGGACTTAAAGTTTCAATTATATTTTGTATATTGAGAGCTCCGTATCCATATTCAGGATTCTTGCCGTCGTCGCCTAGATGGTCTGAAGTTTCAGCTATTAATTCAAGAAATTCTGCGGGGGTAATATCCTTATTAAAATATTTTGCTATTGCTGCGGCCGCAGTCACATGAGGTGTAGCGTATGATGTGCCGGTGCCGCGGGAATAGGAATGTATCAGATTGTTTTTACCGTCTTTAGTTAAAGAACTGCTGTAAATACTTTCACCGGGAGCCATAACATCTACAGAAGAGTTATATTGGCTGTGTGAAGCCCTCTTTTTGGAATATGTAAGTGAACCAACTCCGATTACATTATCATAGCCGGCAGGATATTTTATTGTAGTAGCTATTTCTGTTTCTTTATTTCCGTCATTTCCGACCGCAGCAACTACTATGATATTTTTTGACACGGCATGTTCTATAGCATATTTAAAAGATTCTATATAGCTGTCAAATGTCAGGCTTAGGTTAATTACATCACATTGATAAACATCAACGGCGTCATAAAAGGCTTTGATAACTATAGCGCTGTCAGTTTTTTTCTCTGTAAACACTTTGAAGGGTATAACAGTGGAACTTGGAAGAATACCGGCAGTTCCCATAAGATTATTTGTGTCAGAGGCTAATATTCCCGATATAAATGTCGAGTGCCCATATGTATCATAAATTCCGGTTCCGGTGTAGTCAACTCCGGGCGCAATATTTTGAGTTATGTCAGGATGTCTGTCAGGTGACCCGCTGTCTATTATTCCTATTTTAATGTTTTTTGTATCCAATCCATATTGCCACCAGTATGGCGACTTTATCATTTCCATATTCCATTGATTATAATAGTATGTATCATTTGGCTGAGTGAATGAACTGAGACTGTTTAAAACTGCAATATTTGAATTGTTTGATTCAGAAAGAACGTTGATATCAGTTATTTCCTCGTTGTCCGGCAGCGAGATGATATAATTAGGCTCTATATACTCAACGTTTTGGTCTTGCATTAGGCTGTCTACAAACTCTTTAGATTCATTTGTAACTGTGTATATATTCTCATCTTTTACTATAGGTGAGAGCTGATTGACGTCACTTTCTTCAGCTAGCATTACGGGAGCTGATTTGAACTTTACTATGTATCCATCGTAAGACGTGCCGTCTTCTGCAAAACATACTGTTTGAAATACAATTATCAGCAGGCATGTAAGAACAGCCGAATATAATATTTTGTTAAAAAATATTTTCATAAGCAGGCACCTCAAAATTTGTAAACTTTCTTAAATATTTGTAATATTTTGATATAAAACCAATTGCAAAAATTATAACATATATTTTTTTCAAATTCAATTATTTTCATAAATATATAATAGGAAATTTCGGGGAATTTAGGCTTATAAATTATTAGATTGAGTTTTATTTGCCAACGAAAGAGAAGATACACGAACCACACTTTCATTGGAGGAAGGATACTTGATAGCATCGACTAAATTAAAAAATTAAAATATGGATAGTCAACACTAATTTAGACAACTTATTTAAGGTTAGTAAGCCGATATTCTTTCGGGGTCATATAGCCCAGTGATGAGTGAATCCTGTGATTGTTAAACCAGTTTACAAAATCCGATAATTCATATTGCAATTGTTCTAATGTTTCATATTCTTTACCTTTTACAAATTCGGTCTTTATGATTTTAAATGTGGCTTCCGTTACCGTATTGTCATAGGGACAGCCTTTCTTGCTCAGTGAGCGGTCGATTTGGAATATCTCAAGCGTTTATCCAGTGTTCTGTTTTTAAACTCGTTTCCTCTATCTGTGTGAAATATCTGTATTTTCTCCGGATTTATATTTATTCTGCTAAACGCCTTGACTACCAATGCAGCATCTTTGTTCTTTCCTGCGCTGTAACCTATGATTTCCTAATTAAACAGGTCGACTAGCACACATATGTAATTCTACCTGTTTCCTGCTCTTACATACGTCAAGTCACTGACTACTATGTTGTATTGTGGTTGGTTGGAAAATTCCCTATTTACTTTGTTTTCCTCTTTGGATTCATTACATTTGTCTATGTGCTGCTTGTATTGAGGTAGATACGAATCCCTCCTGCTTCATAATCCATCCAATCCGTCTGCGGGATACCGTGTAACCCTTTTCACAAAGCTTCACCTTGATTTTTTGGGTCCCATAATTATTCCTACTTTGCCGGAATATTTCCCGAATTTCTGTTGTCAAACCATTTTATTTTGGTATTTGTGGATACTCAACACTAATTTAAATATTCAAAAAATAATTTGTATACTCAATACAAACGTAGTTTGCCGCGTAAGGCGAGCAGCTGCGGAAAAGTATTATGACGAATTGTTAATTTTAGAAGAATGCTGTTGTGTTAAAACAGAATAATGAAAATTATTTATTTTCTAATAATATAAGAGATAAAAAATAGGACTTCATTATTATTTGAAGTCCTATTTTTATGTACTGTACTATCACATAATCTACAGCTGTTTTTTATAATAGCCTATTTCTATTGTTCAGTCTGCTGTTTTTATCGTATAAATGTAATTGTCTTTATAGTTTTACGTAATATTAAAAATTTATTAATATATTCCCAGCTGTCCAACGTTATTATTACCGAATACCCATATGTTGTTGTCCTTATCTTTAGCGATAGTAAAATCGAATCCGCCGTCTATCTTGACAATATTTCTCAAACCGGCAATAAGAGTGGGAGTAAGAGCGGTATTTTGTATTCCTATTCCAAGCTGACCTTTGCTGTTGCTTCCGAAACCGTAGATGCTTTCACCGTCGGTATAGAAGCTGTGGTTATATCCGGCACCTATGACTGCGGCGGTTTTTCCGGTTGACGTCGGAACGTTTCTGCTTATCTTATCACCCAGTCCCAGCTGTCCTACAGAGTTGTATCCCCATGTAAACAGCTCGTCTGATGTGGATACTGCGAGCATGTGGCTGTTGCCGGCAGCAATGTCCTTATAGCTGCCCGTGATTGCGGTGGGTGTTGAAGTGCTGTCGTTGGTTCCGCTGCCTAACTGTCCGCTTTCATTATTGCCCCAGGTGTAAACTGTTTCGCCTGAGAGAGCCGCCATAAACTTCTCTCCGCATGTAACTTTTGATACGTTGCTGAGACCTGTTACCGGCGCAGGAACGTTTGCTGCGCTTGTTCCGCGGTCACCTAACTTGCCGTCTGTGTTGTTACCCCATGTCCAGAGAGTTCCGTCGCTCTTTATAGCGGCGCTGAATCCGGTGCCTGCCGTTATATCCGTTATATTGCTAAGCCCTGAAATTTTTGAAGGCACATACACTTTGCCTTTATATGCACCATGAACTTCACCGCTGGAATTGTTGCCCCAGCCCCATACTTCTCCGTTTACATCGAGAGCCAAAACATGGTGTTTGCCTTTGGCAATTTTAACGATTTCAGGAAGACCTTCAACTTTGACCGGTGTATATTGGTTCAGTTTTACCTGTCCCTGACCCAGGTCATAATATGCGCCGTCTCCCCATACATAAACCTCGCCGTCAGCTGTTAAACCAACAGCTGTTTCACGCTCCGCGGCAATATCTTTAAATTTTAAATTTGTATTTAATACCGGGGCAGACATCTGTGTTATACACTGTCCGTTGGTATAGACAGAAAAATTAAGTATAGACTTAAAGAATAATTGTCCGTTTTTATCTGAATATACGCGTCCGATTGGCATTACGGCATAATCGTCATAATAAACGACAGCTGCGCTGTTGCTGTTATACTCGTTAACATTATTTTCCAGCTGATACTGTGCTGCGCCGTTATAGTTAACCTTAACGGTTAAATAGTATTCGCGCTCGGGTTCGTAGTCGTATATGGCTTCAATAACATCATAACGGAAGTTTCTGCTTGGTACGGTATAGGTTTGATTTTTGCAGACAACGTTTATAGAGTCCGCTTTAAATAAACATTTTTGGAAATAAGGACCTTCGTCCGGAGCATACTGTTCCCAGTTTATACCTGTATTCCACCATATATCTTTTCCTGGATATACGACTCCGTCATTTTGATAATATATATTATTATTAAACCAAAGTTTTGTTACCAAAAGCTCATAGTTAGGACCATACATAAAATCAAAAATAGGAATTGTGATTCCGTATTGGTCAAAAATAGGTTTTGGATTATCCCGGTCATACCATGGAAGGTATGTTCCGTATTCAGCAGTGCCGTCCTTGCTGATTCTAACTGCAAGTGCGTTGTAGCGTTCCTGTGCAATAGTAGGTGTTTTAGCAGCCGGTCTCATATTTATTGTTTTAGCCGGTACAGTGTAATAATTTCCGTCAGCATAAACCTGCATACCGTCTATATTCAAAGTTGAATTCGGCTTATTCTCCGGGTCATAAGTCAGGCTGTGGTTCCACCAGGTGTAGTTTGGAACAACCGGTTTAGCGCTGTGTGAGAATAACTGACCGTTGCTGTCGGAATAAACATCAGCAACCCAGAAAAGCGCATAATCATCAAAATATGCTGTCTTTTTGTTGTCCTGACCCATTTCCAGCTGTCTGTGTCCGGGGTCGATAAAATATTCAGCCGTGCCGTCATAGGTTACCTTTACACAGAGTTCATACTCGTGGTTTGGCTCATAGTCATAATTCGCCTCAATCACGTCATATTTGAATGTCTTGGACGGAACTGTGTAGGTTTCATTTTTGCATCTAACATCAATACTGTCTATGTTAAATCTGCACTGCTGCATATATGGCTCGTTTTCATCAATACCTGAATATTGATTCCATTCTATGGAAGTTGTCCACCATTCATCCTTACCCGCGTCAAGGATACAGTCGTTTGCAGTTCCGTTTGAGGAAGTAAACAGGTTAGCCAAATCAAGGCATCCGCCGCTGGATACTTTGTCGGGGTCATTAAAAGATTGTACGCTGGATAAAATTTGCTCTTTCAATTCGGCGGTACTTAAGCTTGTATTATATCCTTTCAGCAGAGCCGCGGCTCCTGAAACAAAAGGAGTTGCCATAGACGCTCCGCTCAGTGGTGAATAATCATTTCCGGGGAATGTGCTTAATATATCAGTGCCGGGAGCGGCAAGATCCACTGATACAGCGCCGTAGCATGCGTCATAATTGAGATTGCCGTTTACGTTCATATTTGCTACAGAGAGTATGTTGTCACAGTCATAAGCTGCCGGATAGAAAGGATGTACATCAATGTCTGTGCCTTCGTTTCCGGCTCCGGCAACAAATAAACCGGGATATCTTTCTATTGCGGTTTTCATACCGCCGCCATAAGCGGTGCCGCCAAAGCTTGCGTTAACAATATCAAACCCATGGAATGTAGCGTATGCAAGGGCTTTTATAACTGATATGGTGTCTACTTCACTATTTCCGGCGCCTGCGTTTAACGGAGCAATTTTGGTGTTCCAGGCTACACCGCTTATTCCTATTTCATTGTTTCCTTTGGCTGCAATGATTCCTGATACATGAGTGCCGTGGTATTCGTTATCCATTGGGTCGTTAGTGTTTTTGTAAAAGTGCCAGCCGATAGTATCATCTATGTATCCGTCCTGGTCGTCGTCAATTCCATTGCCGGGAATTTCTCCTGTGTTTACCCAGATATTGTCAGCCAAATCAGGATGTGTGTAATCAATGCCGCTGTCTATAACGCCTACAACGATTTCAGGGTTTCCGGTAAATGTATCCCACGCTTTGGAAGCATGTAATCGGTGCAGACCCCATTGGTCATAATATGACTCATCGTTTGGAATTGTCTCGCAATATTCATATAAATAATCAGGCTCAGCATATAATACAGCTTCATCTGCTTGAAGCTGATTAACAGCGTCCAAAACCGCCTGTTTTGACTGGTCTGATAATTCAAGCAGAAGAATGTCGCCGGCTTCGTCCTCAGTGGTATCGCCGAGCGTCATTATATTATTTTCCGCTGATGAAGAGCTGTTGTTTGCCGAAGAAATAACTTCAGCGTTTGCAATATCAATTCCGTCAAAAATCGGATTGCTTAAAATTGAATCTTCGTTATTTGAAAATGGAGCGATTCCGTAAGCGGAAGCAGGGTTTTGTTTCATTGTGACCACAACCCGTCCCGGTAAAAAATCTTCTTCAATTGTTTCCTGAATAACGTCGGATGAAGACTGAGTGTTATCACTGTTTTCGGCGCTGACTGCAGTCTCGGCCGGTTCTTCAATATTGATTTCAGTTGAGGATATTTCCTCAGCAAAGATATTGACCGGCAAAACCGCAGTGCTGATTGACAGCATGCCTGCAAGCAATAAGCTTAGATACTTCTTTGTTTTTTTCATTTGTACTTTCTCCTTTTAATTATTATTTATAATCAAATATTAAAAAAATAAATTTTTAATATTAAATCATTATATACATGGTATCATATAAATAAAATAATTACAATACAGAATTATACATAAAAATACATTTAATTTTTTATTAAACATTAATAAAATAAAAATATATATTTTATTTTATAATATTTAATATGAAATGTATCGCGTATTGTTTGCATTCGAGCGTAATGCTGCGGACGCTATAAAAATATGCTATAAATTATTTTTTGTCTGTTTATAGTTTGTTGTTTTAATAGTTTAAAATATATTTTAAACGAATAGTAAAACTAAAAGTTTGTTTATGAGGCCGATGTTATCAAAAATAATGGAAACCTAACAGAAAACCGGACAGAAAAGTCAAGGAGATTTTTGAATAAACATTGGTATGGTGTGACCACACTTTAAAAAAGTGTGGTCACAGCCCTACCGAAGCTTGCAAAACTACATTTTTTATAATCTATTATATAATGTTTATCTGATAAGGAGGCGTTTATGGTGAACATCGGCAGGGCAGACTTTGTCTGCCGCGTTAGGTGAGCTATTATCTCACGCGAAGCGTGAACATATTTAGAACAGTTTGTCATAATCCATTTTATAAAAAACGTTTCCGCGACTGCGCGCCTTACGAGGCAAACTCTGTTTGCACATCACAACTAAGTCTGATTTATTATATAACAACTAAGTTAATTATTGGCGTTTATAGTTTGTATAACACAATATAGTTTTTATAACATACACTTTAAAAAGTGTAGTCACAGCCCTTCCAAAGCTTGCGAAACTACATTTTTTATAATTTACTATATAATATTTATCTGATAAGGATGTGTTTATGGTGAACATCGGTAGGGCAGACAAAGTCTGCCGCGTTAGGTGAGCTATCATCTCACGCGAAGCGTGAATATGTTTAGAACAGTTTGTTATAATCATTTTTATAAAAAACATTTCCGCGACTGCGCGCCTTACGAGGCAAACTACGTTTAAACATCACAACTAAGTGATTTATTATATAACAACTAAGTTAATTATTGGCGTTTATAGTTTGTATAACACAATATAGTTTTTATAATATACACTTTTAAACAAAAGTGTAGCCACAATTGACATTGAAGGTTTAACAATACAAAGGAATTTGTATTACATACACTTTAAAAAAGTGTAGTCACAGCCCTGCCGAAGCTTGCAAAACCACATTTTTTATAATTTACTATATAAAGTTTATCTGATAAGGAGGTGTTTATGGTGAACATCGGCAGGGCAGACTTTGTCTGCCGCGTTAGGTGAGCTGTCATCTCACGCGAAGCGTGAATTACTTATGGCAGATTATCATAATTTTTTTATTACAAATTTTCCCATGACTGCGCGCCTTACGAGGCAAACTACGTTTGCCATACCGAAGCTTGCGAAACTACATTTTTATATAATTTACTATCTAATACGGTGTTTATGGTGAACATCGGTAGGTGTGCCCCACCCTTTAGGCGGGTGCACACATACGAATATAGCTTCTATATCGAAGCGGCTAAATAAAAAGGCAGGCGCGGTGCTCTTTTACGAGTACGCGCCTGTCTTTTTCTATTCTGTTTTGATGATTTGTTAATAATCGGTTACTATACTGTTTTATTACAGAACGTTTATACAGCACAATTTTATTTAAAGATTCTTAAACGATTAGTATATTCCCAGCTGTCCAACGTTATTATTACCGAATACCCATATGTTGTTGTCCTTATCTTTAGCGATTGTAAAATCGAATCCGCCGTCTATCTTGACAATATTTTTTAGTCCGGCAATAAGAGTGGGAGTAAGAGCGGTATTTTGTGTTCCTATACCAAGCTGACCTTTGCTGTTGCTTCCGAAGCCGTAGGTGTTTTCGCCGTCGGTATAGAAGCTGTGGTTATAGCCGGCTCCAATAACTGCGGCGGTTTTTCCGGTTGAGGTCGGAACGTTTCTGCTTACCTTATCGCCCAGCCCCAGCTGTCCTACTGAGTTATATCCCCATGTGAACAGCTCATCTGATGTGGATATTGCGAGCATATGACTGTTGCCGGCAGCAATGTCCTTATAGCTGCCCGTGATTGCGGTGGGTGTTGAAGTGCTGTCGTTGGTTCCGCTGCCTAACTGTCCGCTTTCATTATTGCCCCAGGTGTAAACTGTTTCGCCTGAGAGAGCCGCCATAAACTTCTCTCCGCATGTAACTTTTGATACGTTGCTGAGACCTGTTACCGGCGCAGGAACGTTTGCTGCGCTTGTTCCGCGGTCGCCTAACTTGCCGTCTGTGTTGCTGCCCCATGTCCAAAGAGTTCCGTCGCTCTTTATAGCGGCGCTGAATCCGGTGCCTGCCGCTATATCCGTTATATTATTCAGGCCTGAAATTTTTGAAGGCACATACACTTTGCCTTTATATGCACCATGAACCTCACCGCTGGAATTGTTGCCCCAGCCCCATACTTCTCCGTTTACATCGAGAGCCAAAACATGGTGTTTGCCTTTGGCAATTTTAACGATTTCAGGAAGACCTTCAACTTTCAGCGGCGTATATTGATTCAGCTTTACCTGTCCCTGACCCAGGTCATAGTATGCACCGTCTCCCCATACATAGACCTCGCCGTTATATGTTAAACCGACAGCGGTTTCACGTTCAGCGGCAATGTCTTTAAATTTCATGGACATAATTTGTGACGGAAATAGCAGCTGTGTTATATTTTGCCCATTAGTGTAAGTGAAATTATTGAGTTTAGATTTATAAAACATCTGTCCGTTTTTGTCTGAGAATACCCGGCAAATGGGGATAACCGCGTATGTATCATTATATACAACCGCTGGACTGTTGCTGTTATTTTCATTGATGTAATCATACAGCTGATATGACGCTGAACCGTTGTAGTCAACCTTTACGGCAAGATATTTTTCGCTTTTTGCATTATAGTCGTAGATTCCGGCGACCTCACGGTATACGAAAGTTTTGCCCGGCACAGTATATTTGGTGTTTTTACAAGTTACATCAATGCCTTCAAGGGTAAATTCACAGCTGGGATAATAGTATTCTTCATCCATCCAGTATTTTTCCCATTCAATTTTTGTTTCCCACCACGAATCTTTTCCGGGATAAACGATCCCGTCATTTGGATAATAGATATCGTTTTCAAACCAAAGCTGTGAAACTATAAGGTTATAGTTTGAATCATATTTAAAATCAAAGACAGGAATAAGAATTCCGTCGTTGTTATAAATCGGTCCTTTTGTTTCGCGGTCTGCCCATGGCGCATATATTCCATACTCCGCAGTGCCGTTGTTTTTAATTTGCACCCCGAGAGAATAGTCACGCTCAGGTCTGAGAGGAGGAGCAGAAAGTGCCGGTCTCAAATTTATTGTTTCGGACGGAACATTGTAATAATTACCATTTGCATATACTTGTATGCTGTCAATTTTAAAAGCGGCATTCAGATTATTATCAGGGTCATAGGTTACGCTGTTATTCCACCAGGTATAGTTAGGAACAATAAGCTTAGCGCTGTCTGAAAACAATTGTCCGTTTTGGTCGGAATAAACATCTGCAATCCAAATAAGCGCATAATCATCAAAATATGCAATATCTTTGTTATCCTGCCCCATTTCAAGCTGGCGGTCTCCCGGGTCAAGATAGTATTCTGCGGAACCGTCATAGTTAACTTTGGCGCAGAGCTCGTATCTGCTGTTTATCTCATAGTCATAATTTGCTTCGATAACATCATATTTCAATGTTTTTGCCGGGACAGTATAAGTTTTGTTTTTGCATATAACGTTAACACTTTCAATGTTAAATCTGCACTTTTGAAAATACGGTTCATTTTCATCTATACCGGAATATTGTCTCCATTCTATGGATGTTGTCCACCACTCAAGCTTTCCGGGATTCACAACCCCATCGTTTGCGGTCCCGTCCGCCGTTGAAAGAAGGTTTGTCAGATCAAGGCGGCCTCCGCTGGAAACTTTATCATATTCGGACGAAGTGTATACAGAAGATAAGATTATATCTTTTAATTCTGCGCCCCTTAAGCTCGGATTATATCCTTTTAACAGGGCGGCAGCCCCCGCAACACATGGAGCAGCCATAGAAGTTCCGCTTAAATATTTATATTCTCCGCCGGGAACAGTGCTGTAAATACCTGTGCCGGGAGCGGCAATATCGACTGATACAACACCATAGTTGGAGGTGCTGTTTAAAGAACCGCTCTCATCAAAATTAGCTACAGATATTATGTTTTCACATTCAAAGCCGGATGGATAATTCGGAACTACGTCAGTGTCAACTCCTTCATTTCCAGCGGCGAAAACTAATAGTCCCGGGAATCTTTCAATAGCTGTTTTTTGGGCAAGGCTGCTTGAAGTTCCTCCGAAACTTCCGTTTATTATATCAAAATGATTATCTGTGGCATAGTTAATGGCTTTAATAACTGCCGCTGAGCTGATTCTCCTTTCATCAATCCCTACGTTCAGAGCGGCAATTTTTGTTTTCCAGGCAACCCCGGTTACGCCGATTCCATTGTTTCCGGCAGCGGCGATGATGCCGGCCACATGTGAGCCGTGATAGGCAATATCCATTGGGTCGTTATGATTGAAAGTGAAATTCCAGCCGTTAATATCGTCTATATATCCGTTATGATCATCATCAACACCATTGCCGGGAATCTCGTCTTCATTTACCCACATATTGGGAGCCAAATCAGGATGATTATAATCAACGCCGCCGTCGATAACGCCGACAACAACATCTGAACTTCCGGTAAATTTATCCCATGCTTTCGGTGCGTTTATTCTTTCCATTCCCCACAGTTCATTGTAAAACTCGTCGTTAGGTATGGTATCATAGAAATATTGTATGTAGTCGGGTTCCGCCCATAGAACGTCTTCATTTGCTTGAAGCTGCTTAATGGCGTCAAAAACACCTTGTTCGGATTGATTATTTAATTCAATAAGGAATATATCACCGGGCGAGTCTGCTGTATCATCACTTAAAGTCATTATTTCGTCTTCTTCAGACGCGGGTGAAATCAGCTCAATATCCGCTATATCAATGTTGTCAAAAATAGAGCTGTTTAATACTGCGGTTTTACTATCAACTGAAAACGGCGCTTTATATTTGCCGGCGGAATTTTGTTTCAGAGTGACAATAACTTTGCCGGGCAGAATATCATCACAGGTTCCGGCGGAATCCGGCGGAATCTCATCATTTAAGCCGGCGTTATTGTTTTCTTCCAGTATCGGGCTTTCCGCAGTTGGAACAGAAGGATCTGCCGTCTGAACGGAAGTTTCGGCAGTTAAAATATTGTCTTCTGCCGTTGGAATTGGGGATTTACCAATGGAGCTATCAATGGTTGTTTCTTCCTGCGGAATAGTTTCTTCAGCAAAAGAGTTAATAGGTAAAATAACAGTGCTGAGCAGCAGGGCTGCCGCTAAAAGTAAACTTAGATGCTTTCGTACTTTTTTCATTTGTACATTCTCCTTTTAATTTTTATTGATAATTCAAATATTACAAAATATTGTCAAATATTGAATTACCATAAAAATCATATCATATTATTAATTTAAATACAATGTTGAATTATAGATAAATATATTAATAAATTATTGGTAAATATTAATAAAAATATTATACAAAAGTATTATATAATATGAAATGTGCGATGTGTTTCATACTATTGCATATAAAAGTATAAACGTAAATATAAATATATATTTATAAAAAACGAATAACGGAAGAGTGTTATACATCACGATAAAATAGATATTGTAAAATATTAATCAAAAGAGAAATATTATAAGAAAAGTGTATAGAAATTCATATAAGATATATACTGCGGCTCCGATTATAAAAGTTTTGTTGTAATAAAATAATACTGTATGATTTAATAGATAGAAAATAATGTAATAAAAATAATTTTTATATTTAAAGAACTAAAATTTAAAGGTGATAAACAAATTGAATTTATGTATCAAAATTTTATCCATATTATAATAAGACAGATTGTTTTAAGTTGGCAAGGCTGGGTTAAGCATAAATTCTATTATCTTAATGCTGCACTATAGCCGTACCTGAAACAACATCGTTTTCGATTATGATATCATATGTATATGGATCTATATAGCCGTCTCCAATATAGTATTCTAATCTTTTGCCGCTGTAATATGAAACATTTGACGGATGACCAAGAAAATCAATTATTTCCGTTTCGGTTTTTCCAAAAAATTGGTATTGTTTTTCGAGATCTTCAATCATATAAATTCTAAGATTTGCATTGTTATCCCAATTTTGTCTGCTGTATGCTGAAACAGAATTTTTAACTATATTGTAAGCCCCTGCGTTAATAAGTGCTGCAGAAAGAATGCAAAATATCAAAATTAAAGGTATTGTCCGGCTTATTTTTAATTTTTTTCTGAACAATATCGGTAACATAACAGCGCATATATATAAGGTAAAAAATGAATATATTAATATTCCGTTTTCAAAATTTTGAACTATACTATTAAATCGAATGAAAACAAATGTTGATAATAAAATACCGCCGCTGATGATTATTATTAATATAAATGATAAATATTTCAATATTTTTGAATTCATTTTTCACACCCCGAAACAATTATATCATATATAAAAATAAAATCAAATAATTGACGTTCTTTTAATATAGCGTGCAGTCTGTGAGTACCGCATAAGTACTTTGGCAGTCTTATATATACAAATTAATATTTACTTTTTAAACAAAAATCTTAGAAAATTAAAGATAGTTTTAAGAGAATTAAAAATAATCTAAGTATAATTTTAGGGAAATAAAAAATTTTTAAATGGTTTATAAAATAATCAAATATTTCATATCGCACGTTTATATATACAGCCATTATAAAAAATAATCATAATTTAATTATAAGTATTACAATTAAATAATAACTAAATAAAAGCGGTTAAAGCGAACAACGGCAGTGCAGATATAATATGCATCGTGAGGTGAGCCCCGCCCCGCCTTGAAAAGGCGGTATGATAAGTCACCATAATTCACCAATGTTTAAGCAAACATAGACCTTTATTGCACGTCTTCATATATAACGATTCAAAAAATATTATCAAATATAATAACCCAAAATTCTAAATAAAAATTTATAAGAAAATATTTTTATAAAAATCATAAAAAGCCGCAAACAGCGATTAAATCAGCGTTTGCGGCTTTTGTGTCGAATAGAAATAATTGGATAAAACGGTTGTTTTGGTGACAAAATGGTAACAAAACTTCAAAATAAATTATAACAACTTATTATAGAGTTATATAGAGTTATTTTTTAAATACAAATAAATATTCGTGTGCAATCAATAAAAAATTATATTTTATACTATTGGTTTTCCAATACCCGGTGGCCTTGCAATTATGCTGCTCTTTTATAATAAGTTCTTTTAATTTGAAGCCTGCATTTTCAAAGATACGCATTACATCAAAAGACATTGGTATCATATGACCTTTTTGTCTTGTATCTCCCATAAGCACAGCACAAAACTTGTCCTTTTTAAGTATACGATAACTTTCTGTTGCGACCTTTTTCATTTCTTTGAGAAAGTCTTTTACTTTTAGTTGTGATAAATCTTCCTCTATGCCATCGCTATACTTGATAATATTAGCATATGGTGGGTGAGTGCATATCAAGTCAATACTGTCATCAGGCAAAAAATCAAGTTTTCTTGCGTCACCTTTTTTAATATATACTTTTCCATTTGCAGTCTTGTAATCAAAAGCCGTCTTTTCTCTACATCGCTGGAGTGCAACATCATTTACATCTACTCCAATTATATCACGATTTAATAGTTTTGCTTCTACAAGAGTAGTGCCACCTCCAGCAAACTGATCTAAAACCAAATCGCCCTCTTGGGAATATCTTAATATAATATTTCTTGGTATGTACGGCGACCAATTGCCACGCCATTTCGCATCGTGAGTTGCCCAATCTCCACGTTGCGGAAAAGACCAATGTGTTGTCATTTCAAGCTCAAAATCTTCAGGCTCCCATTTTTTTATTTTCTTTTCCGCCATTATTTAAAAACCTCATTGATTATACCATTTTCTAAATCTTTGATGTTATAAATATACTCCATAACATCAAAAGTTTCTTCAAGATTGTTTCTTGCACTTGTCCAACCTTTTCCGTCTGTAAACCAAACAAATGTAAAACCGTTTATTGTATCGGCTTCCATAGCAAGTGTTTTGTAACTTCGAGCTGTTTCATTTAGTTTAGAACCGTTACTACCATAAAAATTAGTTTCTATACCATAAATCATATTTTCTGTTTTGATAACGAAATCGAAGCGTTTTTCCATCTTTCCCTGATTTGAAATAGCTGATAAGTCAATATTCCATTTTTCAGTAATTTGATGGATATATATTTCCTTGAAATATGTTTTATCTTTAGTAAAACCGGCTTTCTTTATAAAGCTCTCGATCAAGTTTTCCATCAAATGACCACCACGATTTTTTCTGCCATTGGAGTCAAGTCCAGTTTCAACTCCTGTTACATAATCAACAATGTTATTTATAATATGATTAGCCATTAAATCAAACAATCCTGTTTTACGCATAAATACTTTATACTGTTCTGCCGACATATTTGGTTTCTTAAACTTATATGTAAATTCTCCGTCACTGTCAATAGCATAAATTTCATTTGATCTAACCGCTAAAAGTAACGGAATACATTTTAATATTTCGGGATATTTTTCAATTAACGCTTCAAAATCAGCTTCGATATTCTTTGAGCCTATAAGGGAGTTTAATATATTAAGCTCAACTTTTATACTCTCAACATTTCTGTGTACCTTTTCAAAATCAATATAGTATTTATAATCTGTAATACTATCACGAAAATCGGATAACCAAGTTGTAAAATCTCTGTTTCTCATATTAGAAACTCCTTAAAAATTTGATATTAATAGTTCTTTTATTTTTCCTCTTGATTTGCCATTACAATTTATCATACGAGTAGCTTCAACTCTTTTAATTGTATGTGCAGAGTAAATGTTGTCAAAAAAATCGTCATCTGTATTAGTGTTTTTGGGATCTGAATTACTCACAACGATTTTAGCACCTTTTTTGTGCATACACTTCACAAATTCAGCAAGCTGAATTTGTGCTTCGTCATTAAATAAATTTTCTGTATATGCCGTAAAACTTGCCGTTTCGGTTAAAGGTCTGTATGGAGGATCAAAATATACAAAAGTATGCTTATCTATAAATTCAGCGGACTTTCGATAATCTCCGCATATAATTCTTACATTTTGCAGTTTTTCCGATACTGTACGAAGATTTTTTTCATCACAGATAAGGGGATTTTTATACGCTCCCATAGGTACATTAAAAAGTCCTTTTTTATTAACCCTGTAGAGTCCATTGAAGCAAGTTTTATTAAGAAATATCATCAATGCTGCTTTTTCGATATTTTCAACTTCACTGCCATTTATTTTCAAATCGTTAAATTTTTCTCTTTTTGATATATAGTATGACTTTCTATTTCCAGTTTCAAGAGGCACATATTCGTTTTGATATTTATTAAGAAACTCTAGCAGTTCTTTAATATGCTCTCTTATAATAACATAAGTATTTATTAGTTCCGTATTTATATCACTGATATATATTTCACTTAAATTGTATTTGCTTAAAATATCAAAAAGCACCGCACCGCCACCTACAAATGGTTCGGCGTATTTTGTAATAACACCATTATCAAAAGGATAATAACTTTCTATTTCTTTTAACAACTGCCCTTTGCCGCCTGCCCATTTAAGAAAAGGCTTAACATTTTTCTCATCTGTTTTATTATTATATCTTGCGCTTCTTGCATCAACAGGCTTTTCAGCATTTATTGGTATAAGCCACATGTTGCCTAACATTTGCACATTTTTTATTCTATTTTCAGAGCAAAGAACAGCCACTCGTCTTTGAGATATACCCCACTTATCGGCGGCTTCTTTTGCAGACATAACTTCCATATCTAGACACTCCTTGTTTATTATAAATAATATTATATTCTAAAACTAGAACAAAAGCAATATTGTTTTTGCGTTTTCTCAGTTTTGTACAAAAATATAAATTTTGTTTAATTGCAAGCACAGCAAATGAGTACCCGTTTGCGAAAAATATGTTTTGCACAAAAAGAACAGATAAGTCAAGAGCGGGCGTAGCTTGTATATTTACTCTTGACTTATCTGTTCTTTCATTCAATATGTCAGTTGAGGGGGAATTAATTCCATACTTTGACTTAATCCCCTTTATTTCAAAATTCAGTTTAAAATGTTTAATTTTGATAAAATGTTAATTCATATTTAATTTATTTTTTTGTGTCTTAAAATTAAAAAATCATCAAAAACGCACATTTATACAGCATATTTTTAGAAGTATAGTCTTTTTGCTTTTTATATAAATTTGATTACAAATAAAATGTTTTTTATATCTGTCATGGTGATAAAATGGTGACAAGCATTACAAAATCAATTTATATAAACTTATAACAAAAAAATTATATTATTTTTAAAAACCTTTATTTTACGCTATTTTAAACAATATCATATAATAACTTATAAAAAGTAATATTAAATTATGGGTCATAAAAAAATATTTAAAACGAAATAAAAGCGGTTAAAGCGAACAACGGCAGTGCAGATGAAATCTGCATCGTGAGGCGAGCCCACCCCGCCTTGAAAAGGCGGTACGATAATTCACAATAATTCACCAATACCTAAATCAATATAAACTGTTATCGCACATCTTACAGAAGAGTGTCAAGCCTTACCACGATTGACCAAATACTTAAACTTTCAATATACACTATTCAAAACTTTGAATAAAGTCACGAAAATTATAATATACTGCTTTTTCAAGAAATGTTATAGAATGATTATGATTAAAACTCTTTAGATGTATAAGCTTTTTTTCTGATTCTTCATTATCAAGCCCTGTAACCTCCATAAGTTTTTTCTGAGTATTAATGTTTGTATCATACAAAACGCAGTCGGGCGCCAGTAAGGTTGAGGCAAAAATGTTAGCGAACATTTCCAGGTCGCTTGGCTCAGCTTTATCGCTGCGGTTCCAAACTGTGACGCCGTCCATACATGCTAAATTTTCTGTTTCAAGGTGCCCCATAGCTATATGTCCAAGTTCATGCGAAATTGTTAAATGACGTCTTTCTGTTTTATCGGAATTAAAAAAAGTATAATATGAATCATTGATTATTGCTGTAAAACCGTCGTTAATCATAAAATTTTCAAGACGCAGGCTAACTATTAAATTTTCAAATATTTTATAGCTGCCGAGCCGAACTTTCATTAAACTGCAAAGTCGTGATATATTGATAGGCAGTTTAGAAATTTTATAACGGTATAAAATTTCAAGAGCTTTTTGATATGCAGTTCTTTTATTATCATAATAATCAAAGTATTTTTCCACTGATAACACCTCATAGGTTATTATCAGCTTTCATACATTAATTATTACTTTGTTTAAGGATTTAAAGTATTAAAATTTTTCAGGTGATATAAATTCTTGTATAGATTCTGTCTGCCAGTTAGTTTTAAGGCGGCTGACAAAAGGTGAAAATTGTTCGCGAACTTTTATTTCCAGCGGCTGTTTATAAAACATATTCCGTTTGTATAATTCTTCAATCCGCTGAGCGCGTTTTTCTGCATAAATATATGGCAGACGGCACACTTCCATAATTTCTTCAGGAGTGTGGAGGTTAAGTTCTTTAAGAACGCATGCGGGAGACATTATGCGGATTGCAAACATATCCGCTTCTTTTTCAAGCTGGGAATTCATATTCTTTTTGTTTGTGTAAAGAATTTTACCGTTATTGCTTTCAATCCTCGTTTTATGCCCCAATAAGATATGTGCAAGCTCGTGAAGAATAACAAAATTTATATTTGCATACGAACGGTAATCGTTTTTGTAAAATATAAACCAGTTTTTGTCGAATAACATACAAAAACCCTCTTCATCAACAGTTCGTCCTTGCTGACCGATTATTGAGATTATCTCCGGAAGTTCTTCGTATGACTTAATTTGTATGTTTAGCTGTTCGCAGATTTTAAAAACATCAATTGGCAGCTCGCATATATTGAAGTCAATCAGAAACTTCCATGAAGCATTACGAACATTTCTGTATAGACCATAAGAATTATTCATTTTTTGCACCGTCATTTTTGTCAAACTGTTCAGGCATAGCCAGTCTCAGCATTTCTCTGACTCTTTGCAGCTGTTCGGAAGTCAGGTCGATTTTTTCATTGTTTCCTTCAAAGCTGAATATTAATCCGTTGTCATTTTTTGACTCGGAAGACTCAGAGGCGGGAGGTTCTGACTTTCCAAGCAGATAATCGGTAGTGACGTTAAAATACTCCGCAAGTCTTTTTATATTATCTAAATTAGGTTCGGTATTTCCATTTTCATATTTGACATAAGTTGTTCTGTCGACACCAAGAAAATCGGCGACTTCCTTCTGTGTTTTCTTCATAGAAATTCTCAATTCTTTTAACACGGTCATTTTTATCACCTCTACCCTATTATAAGTGAATATTAATCACCTTTCAAAGCGGTGTGCAATAAATCCACTTATTTCCAAAAAAACTATTGACAAGTGCAAAAATTTCACTTATAATAAGGGTGTGAATAAATTGCACGATAGAGGTGATAAATTTGAACAGTATAAAATCTTTTAGAGAAAAGCTGGGTTTAACGCAGCAGGAACTTGCCGACGCTCTTTCAATAGAAAGATCTACTGTTACAAAATGGGAGACCGGCATGGCAATGCCGCGGGCGAGTAAACTCCCGGATATTGCTGAAATTTTGCATTGTCAAATCAATGACTTATATGTTACAATAGAAGAAGCGAAAGATAAAGCAGGTGCGTGACAGTGGATTTGGATGTTTTTATTGAACCCAGTGAAGACGGGGAAAGTGCTTAAAAGTTGATTTCAGTGAAATTGATAAAGCTGTTGAAAGACTGAACCATATGCAGGAGAGTATTTCAGAAGCTAAAGCCGCTGCGGAAGAACTTAAACAGCTTCTTGAGGATATTAAATTCGTGACTGTGTCTGTTAGCAAAGAAGACAGTAGAAAAGATAACAGTAGAAAAGATAACAGTTAAGTATAGAATAAATCGGAAGTGAAAATAGTTCAGCAGCCAATAAGAAGCTGAGTTATTCACTTGTCTTTTTATATTAAGCCGGCCGCAGTTTTTCGGTTTAAAAGATTTGATTAGTTCACAGTATATTTTTATTATGTATATATATTTCTTGACTCAATATATATAACTTTTTTACACAATTATATTTGTGCAGACGTCCTTTTGGGGCGTTCGTAAAGGGATGTGCGGAATCCGCACACCCCTTTTTGCTATAGTTTTATTTAGTCAATTTTTAAAAAGAGTATATATAAAATAGGGATAGTTTCATTAAACAGTTGTCTTAAAAATATTGCTAATTAAATATATTAACAATACTTAAAATGAGTAATGAAATTTGCTGTCCATTTTATTGTCTGTTTTCTATGTATATTCACGTTTCGCGTGAGATGGTAGTCACCTAACGCGGTGTGCAAGTAAATATATCACAACTAAGCAATTTATTATATGACACCTAAGTTAATTATTGGAGTTTATAGTTTGTATAACATTATATGGCTTATATAACATACACTTTTAAACAAAAGTGTAGCCACAATTGACACTGTAGATAATGGCAAAACAAGTTATTTAGTATCACACCCACCTGAAAGGTGGGGTCACAGGCCTTGCAGGTTCATCAATACAAACTACTTTGCATCACACCCACCTCGTATAATAAAGTAGTAGTTAATATTGTTCGATTTTAAGGGCATGTGCTATAATGTTATTAGATACTGTGGATTAGTTACACCCACCTACCACTTGATGGTTTCTTGAAGGCTCTAACCACAGTCTCTTTATACATTTGTTAATTAGTTAGATACCGCACGACGGTTTATTTAGAACGAGGTTACAATCGTAAAGAGTATCTGTGGTCTAAAAACAGTATCAAATATTTTTCAAAGGAGTTTTTAGTATGATTTTTGTTGGTATCGATGTTGCAAAGGACAAGCACGACTGCTTCATTTGCAATTCTGACGGCGAGGTTTTATTTAATGCTTTTACTATTCAGAACACTATAGAAGGTTTTAATTCTCTTTATCAAAGAATTGAATCTGTTTCAAAAGATTTTAACAAAGTAAAAGTAGGGCTTGAAGCTACAGGACATTACTCATACAATCTTTTGGGTTATCTTCTTGATAAAGGTTTGACTACCTTTGTTATCAATCCATTAAATACCAATCTCTTCAGAAAGTCTCTCAGCCTCAGAAAGACTAAAACGGATAAAATTGATGCCCATACAATCGCTATGATGTTAATGTCTAATGTAGACTTAAAGTCCTACTCAGATATATTATATCACAACGAAGAATTAAAGTCACTAACCAGATACAGATTTTATAAAGTTTCTGAAAGAGCAAAACTCAAAACCACTGTTTCCCGGCTTGTGAACATACTTTTCCCGGAACTTGAAAAACTTGTTCCTTCGCTGCATATAAAATCTGTCTATACTATGCTTTCAGAGTTCCCGTCAGCCCATCATATTGCAGAAGCCCACTTAACGAAGCTTACAAACCTGCTGCATACTGCATCTAGAGGCAGATATGGCAAAGATACTGCAATTGGTTTTAGGGAAGCCGCAAAAAACTCAATCGGTTCAGACATGCCAGCAAAATCTCTTGAGCTAAAGCATACCATAAAGCTAATACAAGAACTTACAGCAGAAATTGAGGAGATAGAAGCAGAAATCAAGCATATTATGGATAACATAAACACGCCTATTCTGTCTATCCCGGGTATCAGTTACACAATGGGAGCTATGATAGTAGCAGAAATAGGTGATTTCAGTAAGTTTTCATCTCCTGATAAAATACTTGCGTATTCAGGAATGTCACCATCAACGTATCAGTCAGGACAAATAACCAATAGCTATTCACACATGGAGAAACGAGGATCGCGTTACCTTCGGTACGCATTATACAATGCAGCAAAATATGTATGTCATTGGGATGAAACCTTCAAGAATTATCTAGCAAAAAAGCGAACTGAGGGAAAACATTACAATGTTGCAATATCTCATGCAGTAAAAAAGCTAGTGAGAGTAATCTATCATTTACAGAAAACGGGTCAGAGTTACCAAGCCGTTTGAGTTTATGTAATACTGTATTTTTAATATTATTTTTTTAAGCAATTTACTATTGCTTTATTTGACATACAATTTTCTAGTTTCCTTATTTGACCGAAAAGATTTTAACTTTTTTTATTTTTCTATTGACTTTTAATAGTTAGTCTTCAGGTGGAGTCGCACCCTACTGACGTTCACTAAGACGCCCCTTTATTTTTTATATTGAATTTTAGTTTTACAAAAACAAGTTGCTTTGTATAATACACTTCTTACAAGTGTGGTAATAGTTACATTTTCGATGATTGTTATATTATATTTTATATAATTTTTTTATTTTATACACCCATAATTTTTTCGTCCAATTTATTGTATCCTATCCACACCTTTAATTTTTTGTCTAGTTTTCTGTTGAATTTCCAAATTAAATATTATGCCTGTATTAAATGTACACGCAATATAACATAATAAATCTTTGTTCTTTATATTTTCTTTAATTGAGTTTCTAAACTATAGCATTTTACGTTGTCTATATATTAGTAATTTGATATAATTTATAAATACTACAGAGAAAAAAACGGAAAATTTTATCCAATAACTATTGTGCGGTAAGAAGATTAGTGTTATAATTGTTGCCAGGTTCAATATAAATATATTATATCAAAAAATTGCCCTGTTTGGCATAATGGAGTATGTTTATGGGAATTATTAAGTTAATCAAGAATGAAATACATTTGACTTTTGAACGTGACCCTGCGGCTCGTTCCAAAGCTCAAATATTCTTTCTTTACCCCGGAGTTAAGGCGATTATATACCATAGAATTGCACATAAGCTGCATGGTATGGGAAGATATTTTTTAGCTGACTGGGTATCTATGCACGCTAGAAAAGTTACCGGTATTGAGATTCATCCCGCCGCCCAAATAGGTAAGAATGTGTTTATTGACCATGGTATGGGTGTGGTGATTGGAGAAACTGCTGTTGTCGGTGATAACTGTACCATATATCAGGGTGTTACTCTGGGAGGAACCGGTAAGGACAAAGGAAAACGTCATCCAACGATAGGTAATAATGTTACAATAGGCAGCGGCGCTAAGATTTTAGGACCATTTACCGTTGGGGATAATTCAAAAGTTGCCGCAAATGCGGTGGTTCTCAACGAGATACCGCCGAACAGCACATGTGTTGGCGTTCCGGCGCATATTGTAAAAAGAGAAGGAGTTAAAATTGCTCCTGCAAAGCATGTTTATGTCGCAGACCTAGACCAAATTCATTTTCCCGATCCGGTATCTATGGACTTGTGCAGTTTGAGAAATTCTATAGAGCGTTTGTATAGGAAAGTTGAGAATATTGAGTGCGGTGATTATAAAGAAGATGAAACCGATTGATTGGATATAATAAATTAGATGAAAGGGTTTTCTACATATGAAATTATTTAATACGCTTACTAGAGAAAAAGAGGAATTTGTTCCTATAAAACCGGGGGAGGTTAAGATGTACTCCTGCGGTCCGACGGTTTATAACTATTTCCATATAGGAAACGCGCGTCCGTTTATAATATTTGATACGTTAAGACGTTATCTAGAGTATCAGGGATATAAGGTTAGATTCGTTCAGAATTTTACTGATATTGATGATAAGATGATAAACAAAGCCAATGAGCTTGGAATCACTGTTAAAGAACTGGCTGATAAATATATAGAAGAATATTTTATTGACGCAAAGGGACTGGGAATTCACCATGCAACAGTTCATCCAAGAGCTACTGAAAATATTGACGCTATAATAGATATAATTCAAAAATTGGTTGACAGCGGTTATGCGTATAATGTTGACGGAGATGTGTATTACAGCACAAAGAAGTTTAAATCATATGGAAAACTATCGCACCAGCCGCTTGAGGATTTGGAGAGCGGAGCAAGAATAGAAGTTAATGAGGATAAGCACGAACCTATGGATTTTGCTCTTTGGAAGAAGCAAAAACCCGGAGAACCTGCATGGGAAAGTCCGTGGGGGATGGGACGGCCGGGATGGCATATTGAGTGCAGCGCTATGGCTAACAAATATCTTGACAAGACTATTGATATTCACAGCGGCGGTCAGGACCTTATTTTCCCGCATCATGAAAATGAAATTGCTCAGAGCGAGGCGGCAAATTGCTGTCAGTTTGCGAATTATTGGGTTCATAACGGTTATATAAACGTTGACAATAGAAAGATGTCTAAATCATTGGGCAATTTTTTTACCGTACGAGACGTTGCCAAAGAATTTGATTATGAAGTTATTCGTTTCTTTATGCTTTCAGCGCATTACAGAAGTCCGATAAACTTCAGTAAAGATTTAATGGAATCGGCAAGTTCTGCTCTAGAGAGAATTTATACATGTATGGACACATTAAAATTCTTAAAGGAGACAGCAAGCGGAGAAGACGCGAGACCGGAAGAGATTCCCGTGCTTGAAGCGGTCAATGGTTATAAGCAGAAATTTATAGACGCTATGGATGATGATTTAAATACAGCGGACGCCATATCAGCTATATTTGAGATAGTATCAGAAGTAAACAAAAATATTACCTCCGCTTCTGAGCCGAGCGAATATCTTATAGAATATATATTGTCAGTTTTTGACGAGCTTGGCAGCGTTTTGGGAATACTTGGGCGCAAAGAGAAGGAAACGGTTCCGGATGAAGTAAAAGAGATGCTTGAAGAAAGAAAAAATGCGAGAGCCGATAAAGATTGGGCAAAGTCTGATTTAATCAGGGATAAGCTGAAAGATTTTGGCTATTCAGTTAAGGATACAGCTCAGGGGCAGCAGTTGATTAAGTTATAATTAATTTAAATTACTGCTTTTGGAAAGTTTAAATAAATTAGTTTTATAATAAAATCGGATTTGCTGTTTTAGCTGAATGATAGAATAGCTGTGCGGTAAAACCTGTTTAACTAATTAAATATTATTATATCCGCCTCTTTTTGAGGCGGTATTTGTTAAAATAAGAAATTAAAATACGATTTGGAGGAACCATCTCTTATAGGGGATACAGAGTGAGATATAAGTGAATAAGTTTTGTAATATAGCACAAAATATTATTACGTCTCGGTTTGTAAAAATTAAAAGATATGATAAATGTTATTTTAGAGAATTTAGGTATAGATAAGCTGCCGCCGGAGCAGTATTCACCATTGACCTTAGCTTATTTGGGTGATTGTATATATGAGTTATATGTTAGGAGCTATTTAGTTAAGGATGGAAATGAGAATGTAAACAAGCTTCATAAATCAGCTACAACATATGTTTGCTGCAAGGGACAGGCGGAGTTTTTCAGGAAAGTAGAAAGTTTGCTGTCAGAAAAAGAAATGTCAGTGTTTAAGCGCGGAAGAAATACAAAATCACATGTGCCAAAAAATTCTGAAATGTCGGATTACCGTGTGGCAACCGGAGTAGAAGCGCTGTTTGGTTTTCTTTATCTTTCGGGAGAAGAAGAGCGGATATGCGAATTACTTAAACATATTTTTGATTAATAGATTTGCCTGTTTGTTTTTATAACGCAATGAACAATTTGCGTAGGATTTTACATAACAATAAAATTAAAGCAATTATTATAAAACAAATGGGGCGGTATAATTGAAAGAAAAAGTTCAGGATATATTGTTAATATTGCTTGGCGGAAGTATTATGGGTTTTGCTCTGGATTTTTTTCTTGTTCCGTCTCAGGTCACTGCCGGAGGTGTCAGCGGTGTATCAACAGTATTGTATTATTTGTTTAACCTGCCTATTGGATTAATGGTATTGGTTCTCAATATTCCTATTTTTATTTTAGGGTTTATAACATTTAATTCTAGATTTTTAATCACTTCTCTGATAGGAACAGTTGCGCTTTCAGTATCAGCTCAATTTTTTGAACTTGAAATATTCAGGAGCTTTCAGCCAATATCAAATGATATGCTGCTCTGTTCGGTATTCGGCGGCTCAATATATGGCGTTGGTCTTGGTATAGCTATGCGTTCGGGCGGTACAACTGGCGGTACGGATATACTTTCTCTTGTGCTGAAAAAATGGTTTCCGTCAATGTCTGTAGGTCAATTTATTATAGCTATTGACGGTATAGTAATACTGGCGGCAGGATTGGCATTTCAGAGATTAGACACGATTTTGTATTCAATAGTTATGCTGTTTGTTTGCTCGTATGTTTTGGATACAATGCTCGAGGGCGTAAATTTTGCAAAGATTGTGTACGTTATTTCTGACCATAATAAGGAAATAGCCGAAATGATTGCGTCTGAACTTAACCGCGGTTCAACGGCGCTTTCCGGATTTTCAATGTACAGCGGAAAAAACAGAGACGTTTTAATGTGTGTAATGAGAAAATATCAGCTTCCGCCGTTGAAAAAAATGGTTATGAATATAGATGAAGGCGCCTTCGTGATTGTAACTGACGCAAAGGAAGTAATAGGACAAGGCTTTAGAATAAGAAACAAATTGATATAATTTAAGATTATAAAATCCTGTGACTTGTTATGCGGGATTTTATTGTGCTATTATACATCTTGAATCTAAAAGATTTTTGAGTTATAATATCAAATATATAATTTAACTTTATAAAGGTGAAAAAATGGAAAAAACAGAAGCTAAACAGCGTATTGACGAACTGAAAGAAATACTGAATGAAGCGAACAGAAGTTATTATATTCTAGACGCTCCTGAAATCAGTGACTTTGAATATGATAAGCTCATACGAGAGCTTATTGTATTGGAGGAAGAATATCCGGAGTATAAAACTCAGGATTCACCCAGTCAGAGAGTGGGCGGCGGCGTGCTTGAGGGATTTGAACAGGTTACTCACGCCGTTCAGATGCAAAGCCTTACTGATGTGTTTGATAAAGAGGAACTTTTTGATTTTGACAATAGAACAAAGTCATCTCTCGGTTTAGATACTGTTGAATATGTAACAGAGCTTAAAATAGACGGACTTTCGGTTTCACTGGAATATAGGGACGGAATGTTTTTTCGTGGTTCTACCCGAGGCGACGGAAATATTGGCGAGGATATAACTAATAACCTCAGGACAATAAAAAGTATCCCTCTAAAGCTGACGGAACAAATTCCATATTTAGAGGTAAGGGGAGAGGTGTTTATGCCAAAACCCGCGTTCCTTCGTTTAAATGAGTTGAGGGAAGTGGCGGAGGAGCCGCTTTTCGCAAATCCGAGAAACGCCGCCGCCGGTTCGCTCAGACAATTGGACAGCAGTGTTACGGCGCAGAGAAGCCTTGATATTTTTATTTTTAACGTACAGGCTGTTGAGGGAATGGAGTTTGTCACTCACAGCGAAAGTCTTGATTATATGCGGAAATTGGGATTTAAAGTTATTCCTGACAGGCGGATTCAGCACGGGATTGACGAGGTCTATGATGAAATAATGAGGCTTGGTGAAATGCGCGGCAATTTAGACTTTGAAATTGACGGAGCGGTTGTAAAAGTAAACAGTTTGGAAGAGCGTTTGTTACTTGGGTCAAATTCTAAAACGCCCAAATGGGCAACAGCTTATAAATATCCTCCTGAGCGTCAGGAAACTGAGTTAATTGATATAGTGCTTCAAGTTGGGAGAACCGGAGCGGTGACGCCTAACGCTGTTTTTAAACCTGTGAGAGTTGCAGGTTCGTTGGTATCAAGGGCTACTCTTCATAATATAGATTTTATTCATTCAAAAGATATAAGAATAGGCGACCATATAATAATTCAAAAAGCCGGAGACGTAATACCTGAGGTCGTTGAGGTTATAAAAGATAAGAGGAAGCCTGACGCTGCCAAATATGAGATGCCGGATGATTGTCCGGTTTGCGGCGAACCTCTTGAGAGAATAGATGATGAAGCGGCTACAAGATGTACTAATTCAAACTGTCCGGCACAGCAGCTTAGAAGCATAATTCACTTTGCCTCTAAGGGAGCTATGGAAATTGACGGCTTAGGTCCGGCAATAGTTGAGAAGCTTATTGATGAGGGTTTGGTTAAGACCTGTGCTGATTTGTATGAGTTAAAAAAAGACGATATAGTAAGTTTGGAGGGATTCGCTGAGAAATCCGCTTCAAATCTTATAGAGTCTATTGAAAACTCCAAGTCCAGGGGGCTTGACAGACTTTTGTTTGCGCTGGGAATACGGCTTATTGGTTCCAGAGCTGCAAAGCTGATTGCAGAACGTTTTGGCACCATAGAAAGTGTAGCTGAAGCAAACGCCGAGCAAATTGCAGAAATCCCTGATATAGGTGAAAAAATGGCTGGAAGTGTAGAACATTATTTTTCTGAATCTGCAAGTATTGAGTTAATTGAACATCTGCGCAAATGCGGGGTGGATATGACTTATGAAGCAGTGGAAAAAGGCGGTATATTTTCAGGAAAAACGTTTGTGATAACCGGCACCTTGCCTGGAATGAAACGCAGCGAGGCAAAGAAACTTATTGAGGACAACGGAGGTAAGGTATCGTCAAGCGTATCAAAAAAGACAGACTACCTTTTGGCAGGCGACGAAGCCGGCAGTAAGCTAGACAAGGCAAATAAGCTGGGAATAAATGTTATATCTGAAGAAGATTTGGAAAAAATGCTTGACAACAATTTCTAATTGTGTTATTATAACCTGCGGTAACCTATGGCTTAAGTTTTGGGATATGGATTCACCGCCCTCTACTAAGCTTTAAGGGGCTAATATAATATGGAGGTGACACAACATGGATAAGGACATAAAGCAGGAGATTATTGAAAAATACGCTACACACCCGGGCGACACTGGTTCGCCTGAAGTTCAGATTGCTCTTCTTACACAAAGAATTAATCACTTAAATGAGCATTTGAAGATTCATAAGAAGGACCATCATTCAAGACGTGGTCTGCTTAAAATGGTCGGTGTTAGACGTAGCTTCTTGAAGTATCTTGAAAAGAAAGATATTACAAGATATCGTGCTATCGTTGAAAAGCTTGGCTTGAGACATTAAAAACAATTGACGGCAGCCTGCGCATTTTTCAGCGTGGGTTGCCTTTGGTTTATTTTGTAAACAAAGAGGTGAGCTCACTTTAGCAGTTAAAAATATGCATTGGCGCTGATAATGCCTGTTTTTAAGTGCTAAACGGGCCTCTCTTTTAAAATATTTAGGAGGTTTATTTATGTCAAAGATTTATGAAACAGAAGTTGCCGGAAGACCCCTTTCTTTGGAGTTTGGCAAGGTTGCTGGTCTGGCTAACGGTTCAGTAATAGTAAGATACGGAGACACAGTTGTTATTTCATGTGCTACTGCGTCAGACAAGCCGAGGGATGGTATTGATTTCTTCCCTCTCAGCATTGATTATGAAGAAAAAATGTATGCTGTCGGAAAAATTCCGGGAGGATTTAACAGACGTGAAGGAAAGCCGTCAGACCACGCTATATTGACGTCGCGTGTTATAGACAGACCTATGCGTCCTTTGTTTCCAAAGGATTTGAGAAACGATGTTTCTATTGTTTCAACAGTTGTTTCGGTTGACCAGGATAATTCGCCGGAATTCTGTGCTATGATAGGTTCATCTATAGCTGTCAGCGTTTCAGATATACCGTTTAACGGTCCTGTTGCAGCTGTATATGTCGGAATGATAGACGGTGAGTTTATTATAAATCCGAATGTTGAGCAGAGAGAAGAAAGCGATCTTAACCTTGTTGTTTCAGGAAGCGCTAAGAAAGTTGTTATGATAGAAGCCGGCGCCAATGAGGTTTCTGAGACTGATATGTATAACGCTATTATGTTTGCTCATGAAGAAATCAAGAAGATTTGTGCCTTTTTGCAAAAGATAGTTGACGAAATCGGAAAGCCGAAATTTGAATATGAGCATGTTACAGTTGATCAGGCTTTGTTTGACGATATAAGAGACTATGCAGAGGAGCAGGTTAAACAGGCGCTTGACACGGATGATAAGACTGTCAGAGACGCAAGACTTCTTGTTGTATATGAAGATGTTTATGTTCATTTTGAGGATAAATATCCGCAGGAAGAATATAAAGACCAAATTGATGAAGCTCTTTATAAGCTCCAGAAGACAATAGTTAGAAACTGGATAATGTATGAAAAGAAACGTGTAGACGGCAGGGGAATCCTGGAACTTAGACCTCTTTCATCAGAAGTTGGTCTTTTGCCTAGAGTGCACGGAAGCGGTTTGTTCAGCAGAGGACAAACCCAGTGTTTGTCTGTAACCACATTGGCTCCTATCGGAGACGCTCAGACAATTGACGGTGTTGGTCTTGAAGAATCAAAACGTTATATGCACCAGTATAACTTCCCGTCATACAGCGTTGGTGAAACCAGACCGTCACGCGGTCCGGGAAGACGTGAAATCGGACACGGCGCTTTGGCAGAACGCGCGCTTTTGCCTGTACTGCCTAGCGTGGATGAGTTCCCGTATGCTATTCGTGTAGTATCTGAGGTTTTGAGTTCAAACGGTTCAACTTCACAGGGCAGTATTTGTGGTTCTACATTATCATTAATGGATGCAGGCGTTCCGATAAAGGCACCTGTAGCCGGTATTTCTGTAGGTCTGATAACCGATCCTGAAGATGATGATAATTTTATTACAATGGTAGATATTCAGGGATTAGAGGACTTTTTCGGCGATATGGACTTTAAAGTTGCCGGCACTAAGAAAGGTATAACCGCAATTCAGATGGATCTTAAGGTTGACGGTCTTACACCTGCTATTATCAAAACAGCATTAGAACAGACAAGAAATGCCAGATTCTATATTCTTGATGAAGTTATGCTTAAAGCTATAGCTGAGCCTAGAGAAAATATTTCAGAGTATGCTCCTAAAATCATTAATATGGCTATACCGGTTGACAAAATCCGTGAGGTAATAGGCAGCGGCGGTAAAGTTATACAGGGTATTGTTGCCGATACCGGAGCAAAAATTGATATTGAAGAAGACGGTCGTATTTATATAGCAGCCGTTGACACAAAAGCCGGCGAGCTGGCTAAAAAGATGATAGAGGATATAATTAGGGAACCCGAAGTCGGAGAAATATATGACGGTAAGGTTGTTAAGATTATGGACTTTGGCGCATTTGTTGAAATACTTCCCGGAACTGACGGTCTTGTCCATATTTCAAAGCTGGCAAAAGGCAGAGTTGAAAAAGTGACTGACGTCGTTCACGAGGGCGATATGATTAAAGTTGAAGTTATTGAGATTCAGCCGAATGGTAAAATAAATCTGAGAAAGATTGAAGATTAGTTTTTAAATATTTAAGCGGTCGAGTTTAACATCTTTGTTATACTTGACCGCTTTTTGTCATTGTGATACAATTACAATAAATATATTTTGTTTTAGGGGTGGATTTTATGCTATATAAGATAAATATACACACAGGAAGAGGAGACCAAATGATAGATATTACCGGAAAGGTTCAGGAATCGGTTAAGGATTCAGGCGTTAATTCAGGTCTTTGCACCGTCTATGTTCCTCATACCACCTGTGGATTGACTATAAACGAAAATGCCGACCCTGATGTGCAAAGGGATATTTTGATGACTTTAGATAGGCTTGTGCCATATGATGACCCCAACTTTCATCATTATGAAGGAAATTCAGCAGCTCATATTAAGTCAGGGCTTTTTGGCTTTTCACAGAATATTATTATAGAAAACGGACGGCTGCTTCTTGGAACTTGGCAGGGGATTTATCTATGTGAGTTTGAAAGGGTTAAGACTTCAAGAACGGTATATGTGAAAATAATGGAAGGATAAACAGTTATCCTAAGAATTACTAATGAGTAATGGATATAAGATGTTTATCTTAATATTTTTATATGTTAAAAAACTCTGTCATTGATGTTAAGGGAACGTTCTTTTACTACTATGACTAGAGGTCTAAAGAATTGGCTTTTGCGCATATTACAAAAACTTTTATACTTTAATAACAGTCTAATACGCCATTGTGGAATATTCCGCAATGGCGTTTGTTTTCAGTCTGAGATTGCTGATAAGCAAGCTATTATTGCAAATTAATTATTAGTATAAATGCTATATAAAAATTTAACCTTTGCTTCTTTGAATATTGTATGCGACTTTTGCGGCGAGCCTGTCAGATAAAAACCTAAGGCCGAATTTTCCTAGTTTCATTGTGGTTCCGGGTATTATGACAGTCTTTTTCTTAAACATTTTCTTAACTGCGTACGAAGCCACGTCAGCGCTCTTAAGTCCTTTAATAGCAAATTTTACTCCGGCGGTGTTGTTGAAACTTGTGTTTACCGGACCGGGGCATAACGCGCCAATGTAAACATTTGAACCGCTCTGCCTGAGTTCCATAGCTATAGCTTGGGTAAGTCTGAGCACATATGCTTTGGTTGAATAATAAGTTGCCATCAGCGGTCCCGGCATAAAAGCAGCAGAAGAGGCCACATTTAAAATATATCCCCTGTCTTTTTTTATAAAATCGTTTAGAAATAATTTTGTTAGTATATGAAGTGCGGTAATATTGGTATCTATCATATTAAGTTCAGTATTTATATTTGTATTGTTAAACTCTCCGAATAAACCAAATCCAGCATTATTAATGACTATTTCCAAATCGTCTTCATTAGCGATTCCCTGAACATTTTGATATAATTCAAGGCAAGCGTTTTTGTCCGACAAATCAGAGGATATTATATATGATTTCGTTTTAAGCGAATCCGCTGTTTTTTGAAGTCTTTCATTATTTCTTCCGACAAGTATAATATCATAACCTAAATCACTTAATTTCTCGGCTATATCACGTCCTATACCGGAACTTGCACCTGTAACCAACGCTTTCATAAAACTCCTCCTAAAGTATAAAATCAGGGTCACATAATAGAAAAAATTCTATCGGTGACCCTTAGATTATTTATTATACTATTATATTATACTTTTTCAACTGAGATTATAACTTTTTCACCGTTAATATCCCATTCTTTTCCGTCATTTTCTTGATTTTGAATTTCATCAGCTAAAGTCTGTGTTTTTATTTCATCAGCAAATTTAACGAATATATCATTTATTTTATTGCTTCCGCTAAAGTAGATATTTATACGGTCTTTTACTTCAAATCCGGAATCTTTACGCATTGTCTGAAGTTTGCTTATTATCTCACGAAGGAAGCCTTCCTCAATCAAAGCGTCGTCAAGATTTGTGTCAAGAATTACGGTAAATCCACCGTCACTGTCTGAAACAAGCCCATTCATTTGCTGGGTTTCAATCAAAACGTCATCTTTTGTTATTTCAACGTCAGTGCCTTGTACATTGAGCTTCAGCGGGCTTCCTGAATTTAGAACAGACATAACCTCTGCTCCATCCATCTTAGCCACCTCGTCAAATATAGGACGCATTAGCTTACCATACTTCGGACCCATTGTTCTCATCTGAGGCTTAAATTTGTATGATATAAATCCGCTGGCGTCTTCAACAAACTCAACTTCTTTAATATTGAGTTCATCGAGAATTATATAAATATAGTCCGGATTAATTTCAGTATTTGATTGAATATACAGTTTTTTAAGCGGCTGACGGTTTTTTATGTTAGCTTCATTACGGCATGCGCGGCCAAGCATTACCACCTTTCTGACAGCGTCCATATCTTTCTCAATTTCAGGGAAAGACAGCTTTTCATCCATAGACGGATAATCACAAAGGTGAACGCTTTCTGGAGCGTTTTTATCAACCGACAATACTAGGTTCTGATATATTTGCTCAGTCATAAACGGTACAAAAGGAGCGCACACTTTAGAAAATTCTACCAAGACAGTATAAAGCGTCATATATGCGTTAATTTTGTCCTGAGTCATTTCAACCGTCCAGAATCTTTCACGGCTGCGGCGGACATACCAATTGGACAGCTCGTCTGTAAATTGTGTTATAGCCCTGGCTGACTCAACAATTTTATAATTGGCAAGGTTATTGTCAACCTCTTTTATTACACCGCTTAATTTAGAAAGAATCCATTTATCCATCACTGAAAGTTTATCAATATCCAGTGTGTATTTTGTCGGGTCAAATTCATCTATATTTGCATAGAGAACATAAAAAGCATAAGTGTTCCATAGAGTACCCAGGAATTTTCTTTGTGACTCAGACACGTTCTTTTCTGAGAAACGGTTCGGCAGCCAAGGAGCAGAGTTGGAATAGAAGTACCAGCGTATAGCGTCGGCGCCCTGCTGATTTAGAACATCCATCGGAGCGACAACATTGCCGAGGTGCTTGCTCATCTTCTTTCCGTGTTCGTCCTGAACATGTCCCATTACAACAACGTTTTTATAAGGAGATTCATCAAACAGCAATGTGCTTATTGCCATTAATGTGTAGAACCATCCTCTGGTTTGGTCTATAGCTTCACTGATAAAATCAGCCGGAAAGTGCTTTTCAAACAGCTCTTTATTCTCAAATGGATAATGCAGCTGTGCAAACGGCATAGAGCCGGAATCGAACCAGCAGTCAATAACCTCAGGAACTCGGGTCATTTCACCGCCGCATTCCGGGCATTTTAATTTAACTTCATCAACATATGGCTTATGAAGCTCAATATCATCAGGGCAGTTTATTCCCATTTCTTTAAGCTCTTCTATTGAGCCGATAACATGTTTATGTCCGCATCCGCATTCCCAAATAGGCAGTGGGGTTCCCCAATATCTCGAGCGTGACAGACCCCAGTCAATAATATTTTCCAGGAAGTTACCAAAACGTCCGTGTTTAATATTGTCAGGCATCCAGTTTACGGTCTCATTATTAGCGAGAAGTCTGTCGCGTACGGCAGTCATTTTTATAAACCATGTGTCGCAAGCGTAATACAGAAGAGGGGTGTCACATCTCCAGCAGAACGGATAGCTGTGTTCAAAAGGTATTACTGAAAAAGCTAAGTTTCTGTCCTTTAGATTACGAATTATAAGCTTATCCGCATCCTTAACAAAAAGTCCGCTAAGGTCTCCTGTGCCGTCAACAAACTTACCCTGACTGTCAACAAGATTTATAAAAGGAAGGTTGTTTTCAACTCCGACGCGGTTATCATCTTCACCGAAAGCCGGCGCTGTATGTACTATACCGGTACCGTCTTCCATAGTGACATAATTATCAGCAACAACCCTATATCCGTCTCCCTCAGGCTTTGCAAAATCAAACAATGGTTCATAATGCATACCGCACAGGTCTGTGCCAATATATTCTTCTAAAATTTTATATTCGCAGTCCTTAGGCAGAACCTTTTCAAGCAGGGCTTTTGCCAAAATATACTTTTCATCTCCGCATTCGATTTTAACATATTTCTCTGACGGATTCACGCATAGGGCAACATTTGAGGGAAGGGTCCATGGCGTGGTAGTCCATGCGAGAATATACTCGCCTTTAGGAGCGTCTTTTATTTGAAACTTTACTATAATAGAATTTTCTTTAACGTCTTTATATCCCTGTGCAACTTCATGGCTGGACAGAGCGGTTCCGCAGCGAGGACAATAAGGCATGATTTTATGACCTTTATAGAGAAGTCCCTTATCCCAGATTTGTCTGAGAGCCCACCAAACCGACTCAATATAATCATTGTGGTATGTTACATATGGGTTGTCCATATCGGCCCAAAAGCCAACGCGGTCACTCATTTCTTCCCAATCGCTTTGATAAACAAAGACGCTGTCTTTACACTTTTTGATAAAGTCTTCAACGCCATAATTTTCTATTTGAGGCTTGCCGCTGATGCCAAGGCTTTTCTCAACCTCGAGTTCAACTGGCAGACCGTGGGTATCCCAGCCGGCTTTTCTCTCAACCAAGTATCCCTTCATCGTGCGGTACCTTGGAATCAAATCCTTAATTGCACGAGTAAGAACATGACCTATGTGAGGTTTTCCATTTGCGGTAGGCGGTCCGTCAAAAAAAGTAAAGATTTCGGCTCCTTCACGATTCTTTATACTCTTTTTAAATATATCGTTTTTCTTCCAAAAGTCAACGATTTCCTTCTCTCTGTCAACAAAAGAAAGGTCGGTTGATACTTTGCGATACATTTAAATCCCTCCAATTCTATAATAAATTAATTCTTAACAAAATATATACTCATTAATTTTTTCGATAATTAACCTTAATATTGTATACTAATTTAAAGGATGTGTCAAGGGCTGTAAAGAGGTTTTTTAAGCCTCTGAAATTTGAATTAAATTAGATAAAAAGCCGCTTAATTTATTATAGACTTTCAAATGTTTGCGGACAATACTGGAATGTGTATTTTACAATTTAGTTTATTGTATTATATCTTTAAGGCTAATATTTTGAAGACGAAATAATATTTTTTTATGATATATTATAACATGAACAGCGTTAATATAAAAATGAAAAGGGTAAAAAACCTAAAAAATCTACTGTACTGCATTTCCAATCTAAAGTTCAAAGTGTCCATTAAAATATATATAATATTTTTTGTGTTTGGGTTACAGATATTTTAGTAGTAATATAAGAAAATTAGTGTATATAATACACTTAAGATGAAGGTGTTATTATTGTCTGACTTAAACTTTTTACGTATCTTTTTAGAAATTAAAATATAGATATAATAATTTTGAATTGAATATATAAATTAAAAGCACCGGAACATATATAGTTCGGTGCTTTTGATTAAAATAAATCTTCGTTTCTGCTTGCAATCTCTTCAGCGTGGGAGGCTTTTAACTTTGCCAGTTCCAGCGCTCTTTTATTTTTAACTTGCTTTCTGTTTTGAATTTGATTTTTACTTGAATATGTTTTGCTATAATCTGGAGCAGCATTTCTTTTTGAAAATAACGCCTTGTTCTCCTCATCCGCCTGCATATTTGCAAGCGCTTCAGCATGTTCTCGTTTGGCTAAAGCAAGCTCTAAAGCTGTTAGCTTTTTTGTCGGCGGTGTTATTGTAACAGGCTCAGTTTTTTTCTTTCTCTTTTTTTTCTTTACGGCTTTTTCAGCTTTTTTAGCTTTTTTCAAGATTTTTGGCTCCGAGACAGTAACATACTTTTTCTTTTTTAAAGGAGTTTTGGCACGGAATAATGCTTCTGTGTTATCATCCTTTTTAAAAGTTCTCAAAAAGTATTTAGGATTCAGAGCGGCGCCGATAGTTCTGAAAAATCTTCCCTCAGCCAAAGCGTAGTCAGGCATTTTGGCAAAAGCATATGTAAACAGCGTTCCGATTAAGAAAAATATCGGTGGCAGCCAAATTGACGCATATGGCTGAAACTCTAAAATTTCACCAATTTCAGATGAATTTATGCTTGAAATACCAAGTGTAACCAATACAGAAAATCCTATGCTCAAAAGTGTTCCAACGGCCGATACACAAAAGTTTATAACCTGAATAAGTCTAAATCCAAATAAAGACATTATAAGAGCAGCAAGACCAAAGACGAGGAGCACTATACAGCCTATCATCAAAAGCTGTATTTCAGGCGGAGTAGTCACACCAAAAAAGTCAAAAAACTTTGAAACCATACCAAAAGCGATTGATGAAATGCTGAACCCTTCAGTTACATCATTCAGTTCAATCGAATTTATTCCAAACATCGGCAAGCGCTGTGAGATAAACAATAAAATATAGGCAGCAATCGCAAATGCTTTAAAACTAACTTTCTGCAAAGCTGTTATGAAAAGCTTTTCTGTTTTCATTCGTTAACCCTCCTTGCCTACGTATGTTTTATTATAATAAAAATAACTTGTTTCGTCAATACATAATTAGAAATTTTGTCGGTTTTTAGTCTAATACCCCAAGTTTTATAATTCTTCCGGAGCGAAGGAGCCCCAGCATAGCCCAATACATTATAAGAATACGAGGTTCAAACAAGTTAGAATCCAGCAGTGAAGAAATAGAAATTCCAAGCAGAGCGGCAAGTCCGGCGGCAAATATAATTTTTTGGCGCGGTGTGGCTCTGAACATACATGTTATGGAAGAGTGTGCAATTCTTAAAATATAATACATAAATCCAATCATAAATACAGCGCCGACATCTATGAGAATGTTAAAGTACACAGCGCTGATGTGAAGGTTGGGTATGTTTATCAAAGTGCCGCCTTCCCCGTAATGCTGAGCTGTGGAATTATATATGTTGACAAAGTTGTCTGTACTCACTCCAAATCCATTTGTCCAGAAATTTCTCAAAGTATAGACAATGTTTTCAATAATATTTCCGTTATTGCTGCCGTTTTGCCACATTAATATAATGTTGTTGAGTACGCGTCCTGAAAAGAACGGCGTCAAAAACAGAATCATTGGTATATAACGTCTGTCAGTCAAAATGATTACGATAACAAGCTCAATAAAATAAGCAATGAACGCGGCTTTAGACTGTGTGGCCGAGATAACCCAAAAAGATACTCCCATAACCAGTATTGAATATATAAACCGTCTGATTTTAGATTCTAAAGTTATGGGATAAACAAATGCGAAAGGAAAAAGCAGCACCAATATTTCGGCAAAAATTGTCGAATCCCCGTAAACGCCTTGTATAGCTATGCTCGGATTGTCGGCATGATAAGCCTGAACTATCCCGGTTATACACAAAACGACCATTGCCAGGAAAAGAGACATTAAAATTAATTCTAAATCATCCTGAGTTCTGACTGTGAATGATATCAGAAAAAATAAATCAACAGCCAATAAAAAGTATGAAAGGGATTTGCAAGCCGCAATCGGTATTGACATGCTCATCATAGCTATAAACATGAATATAATTATGTTTATCAGAATAAATATAACGCCTGTGCGCTGAGTGGAGTTATGAGAAATATAAATCAGCGATACGAGCATGAAAGCCGGGACCATATAAAAATTATCCCATAGAGATGATGGGAATAAAAGCACAAACAGCAGAAACACACCTATATATATAGGATGAAACTTGAGCCTTGAACGGGGAATATAAAAAGCAAACCGGCGTATGCCTATTGTGGTATATCTGTAAAACGCACTTGCATACCAGGCTTCGCCGACAACTTTAGTATTAAAAAATATTTCAAGATACTTATTATTCATAATTTTTTTTTCAAACCAAGTTATAATTGCTAAAGTCTTACTATGAATAAAATCGTATTTCAGACGCGGAATCAGAATATTTGTGATCCACATAATTATCTCATATAAAAAACTGTTTTTATATATGTCTATTATCTCTTGTCTCACATTTATATCCTCCAAAAATCTCATTAACGAATATCGCTGATATAGACATCAAAAATTACGTCACCAATAATGATTTGAGCAGATTGACCCATCAAATAAATGTTTTTATCAATTTTTATACCGTGGTCTGTCTTCATACATTCAACCGTTGTAACAAATTCTGCTTTAGCCCGAACAGGCTCAGGCGTTGGAAAAGGTGTGGGAGACGGCTGGTCTTCATCATCGTTTTCATTATTTTCAGCGCTCCCGTTTGATATTGCGGCTACGGAATAATTTTCAGTTATTGGAGTAAGATTTATATTATCAAGCACACCTATTTCATTACCATAGCTTCCGTCAATGCAAATGTCGCCGTATTCAACTTTGTTTAACAGGTCGATTGGCGAGCTTTCACATACATAGGTAATAGTGTAGGTTTCATATTTATTGTTTCCCCTGCCCCAAGCTGATTTGTATATAAGAGCGGCGACGCTGAGAATAATGATTGCAAGCAGCAAGATATCTATTATATTTAATTTCCAGATTATTTTTTTCGAAAGCATAATTTATCTCCTATATATGTTTAAATTGCCACATTAATACATTATATATTATATCGCTTTTTGATATTTTTTTCAATCCATATTTTTAGTTTTAATATTACAAAATATTTACTAATATTATTTAAGATAGAATTTTAAAATCTTTATATGATTTATTTGAAGATTTTATCATTCCGATTACAGAAAGAAGCGGCGGTAGATGTTTTATAAAGTTTTATATTAGAAAAAATTGTTTACATTTCAACTGCGACAAACAATTTTGATCTGACAATGCTTGTATAAATACAATACTTTTTCAATTATATTAAATTTAAAACGAAAGATTAGTATCAGAAGGTGTTTTTAGTGAACATCGGCAGGGTGTGCGTAAGCACACCTCGTTAGGTGAGCTATAATATCACGCTTAGCGTGAAAATATTTAAAACTATTTGTTATAAATATTTTTACTAATAAATTTTTCCGATATTGAGTACTTTACGCAGCAAACTGCTTTCGCACTGCGTATTTAAAAGAAATTGATAAGTGTCGTGAAAGATGAGTGGTAACGGGAATTATTTTAATTATAGTTAACTTCTATATCATAAAAACATATGTCATCTATTGTTAAATTTCAGAATTTATAAGATAGTTTATCTAAACAATAAGTTAGATAAAAGTTTAACAAAGCGGCTGATTTGTCATAATTATTTTTTGTGAAAAATGTTTTTTAAATTGGATTGACAAATATTTAACAAGTGTGTATAATGTGTATTGTAAAGAGATTGATAAATATTTAACAATTTATTCCGTAATAAAGAATAAAAGCAAAACACTTTAGTCTGTGAATCTCATTAATTATTTATAGTAAAAGTTAAGTTTTTATAATATTTACAGAAAAGTGATTTATGATTAGCATATTATGGATATAATTGTTATTAGGCCTAATTTAGGCTTCACTAAGAAAATTAATTAATTTATATATCTGAGAGGAGTAAGAACTTATGGTAAGTACAGTTCAGGAACTTGAGCAGGAAATAAAAAAGGTAAGGAAAGCTCAGCAGGAGTTTGCGAAGTTCTCACAGAAACAGGTTGATGAAATATTTAAGGCTGCTGCTATAGCCGCCAATAAACAAAGACTGCCGCTTGCAAAGCAGGCGGTTGCAGAAACCGGAATGGGAGTAGTTGAGGATAAAGTAATAAAAAACAACTATGCAGCCGAGTATATTTACAATAAATACAAGAACACAAAAACATGCGGTGTTATTGAAGAAGATTCCGCTTATGGTACAAAGAGAATAGCTGAACCAATAGGCGTAATAGCTGCAGTAATACCGACTACTAACCCGACTTCAACAGCTATTTTTAAGACTTTGATTTCTTTAAAGACAAGAAACGGTATTATCATAAGCCCTCATCCCAGAGCAAAGCAATGTACTATTGACGCGGCGAGAATTGTATATGAAGCCGCTGTAAAAGCGGGTGCGCCTGAAAATATTATTTCATGGATAGATGTTCCGTCGCTTGAGCTCACAAACATGCTTATGGGAGAAGCTGATACTATTTTGGCAACCGGTGGTCCTGGAATGGTTAAGGCCGCATATTCATCAGGAAAGCCGGCGCTCGGTGTCGGAGCCGGAAACACACCTGCGATTATAGATGATACTGCCGACATTCTTTTGGCAGTTAGCTCAATAATTCATTCAAAGACTTTTGACAATGGTATGATTTGTGCTTCTGAGCAGTCGGTTATCGTACTTGATTCCGTATATTCAAAGGTTAAAAAAGAGTTTGCCGACAGAGGATGTTATTTCCTCAAAAAGAATGAGATTGACAAGGTTAGAAAGACCATTTTGATAAATGGAGCGCTTAACTCAAAGATTGTTGGTCAGTCTGCTTATACAATAGCGAAACTTTCAGGAGTTGATGTTCCTGAAACTGCTAAGATATTAATTGGTGAGGTCAGCAGTGTTGAACTCAGCGAAGAGTTTGCGCATGAGAAACTGTCTCCTGTTCTTGCGATGTATAAAGCGAAAGATTTTGATGAAGCGATAGGAAAGGCGGAGCATTTGATTGCTGACGGCGGATATGGACACACCTCAAGCGTTTATCTGAATGCGGTTACTGAAAAAGATAAACTCAACAAGTTCCAGGCCGCTATGAAAACCTGCCGTATATTGGTTAATACCCCGTCATCTCACGGAGGTATAGGAGACCTGTATAACTTTGATTTAAACCCGTCACTAACGTTGGGATGCGGTTCATGGGGCGGCAACTCTGTGTCCGAAAATGTAGGAGTTAAGCATCTTATTAATATAAAAACTGTTGCTGAGAGGAGAGAGAATATGCTTTGGTTCAGGGCTCCTGAGAAGGTTTACTTTAAGAAAGGCTGTCTGCCGGTAGCTCTTGAAGAGTTAGGCGTTATGGGTAAGAAAAAGGCGTTTATTGTTACTGACAGTTTTCTGTACAGCAATGGTTATACCGACCCGGTTACAAACAAGTTGGATGAAATGGGGATTAAATACAGCGTATTTTCAGATGTAGCGCCTGACCCGACCCTTGCCTGCGCTATCGACGGCGCCAAAGCTATGACGGCGTTTGAGCCTGATTGTATTATAGCAATCGGAGGCGGAAGCGCAATGGACGCTGGTAAAATTATGTGGGTTCTGTATGAACATCCTGAGGCTGACTTTATGGATATGGCAATGAGATTTATAGATATTCGCAAGCGTGTGTACACATTCCCGAAAATGGGAGAAAAGGCTATGTTTGTAGCAGTTCCGACATCTGCCGGTACCGGAAGTGAAGTTACTCCTTTTGCAGTAATAACCGACGGCGACAGCGGTGTTAAGTATCCGCTTGCTGATTACGAGCTTATGCCGAATATGGCTATTGTTGATGCTGATATGATGATGAATGCGCCCAAAGGTTTAACGAGCGCGTCAGGTATTGACGCTGTTTCACATGCTCTTGAAGCTTATGCTTCGGTTATGGCAACTGATTATACTGACGGTTTGGCTCTGCGCAGTCTTAAAATGATATTTGAATATTTGCCGAGAGCCTATGATAATGGTCCAAATGACCCGGTAGCGCGTGAAAAAATGGGAAATGCCGCTACTATGGCAGGTATGGCGTTTGCTAATGCTTTCTTAGGTATCTGTCACTCTATGGCGCATAAGCTTGGAGCCTTCCATCATCTGCCGCACGGTGTTGCAAACGCATTGATGCTTGAAGAGATTATGAGATTTAATGCTAGTGAAGTTCCTACAAAGATGGGAACGTTCTCGCAGTATGACCACCCTCATACTTTGGCAAGATATGCAGAAGTTGCTGATTATCTGGGATTTGGCGGAAAGACTGATGAAGAAAAACTTGAGAATCTTATCAAAGGCATAAATGAACTGAAAGAGAAAATAGGAATCAAGAAGACAATAAAAGATTATGGAGTGGACGAAAAAGTATTTTTGGATACGCTTGACGAAATGGTAGAGCAGGCATTCGATGATCAGTGCACCGGAGCAAATCCGAGATATCCGCTTATGAAAGAAATTAAAGAGATGTATTTAAGGGCTTACTACGGCAAATAAATATTGATTAACCGTTGTTGGTTTGTTATAATTAATTTAAGAGAATCCCGCCGTTGGCGGGCTCCGCTTAAATTTTCAGCGTCGAAAATTCGCCGCTGAAACATTGAATAACGGGGCAAAACCCCTTATTGAATTAATTTAAGAGTATCCTGCCGTTGGCAGCTCCGCTTAAATTTTCAGCGCCGCAAACCGCCGCTGATACATTGGATAAAGGGCAAAACCCATTATTTGATATTGTTAACAATAGGTCACGTTGATTCTGAAAGGAGCAAACAATTATGAAGTACGAAAAAATTCTTGCCGAGAGACCCGATAAGGTTATTTATAAAGACGGCGAAAATGCTTTAAAAGTTTTTAATTCCAATTATTCTAAAGCAGATATATTGAACGAAGCGTTGAATCAGGCCAGAGTTGAGGAAACTGGATTAAATATACCTGCGCTGAACCAGGTTACAATGATTGACGGACAGTGGGTTATTTCCACAAAATTTATTGAAGGAAAAACGCTTGCCCAGTTAATGGATGAGAATCCTGAGAAACTTGATGAATATCTTAACTTATTTGTTGATTTGCAGCTGGAAATGAATAAGGAGACTGTTCCTCTTTTGAACAAGTTAAAAGATAAGATGAACAGAAAAATAAGCGAGTCCGGGTACGACGCTACTACGAGATATGAGCTGCACACCCGCCTTGAGAGTATGCCAAAGCATACAAAGCTTTGCCATGGTGATTTTAACCCGAGCAATATTATTGTCACCGATAACGGAACCCCATATATTCTTGACTGGTCACACGCTACACAAGGAAATGCCAGCGCTGATGTTGCAAGAACATACTTGCTGTTTTGTTTAGACGGCAAAGAGGAGCTTGCTGACAAATATCTTGATTTGTTCTGCAAAAAGAGCGACACAGCAAAACAGTATGTTCAGAAATGGATGCCTGTTGTTGCGGCATCGCAGTCTGTAAAGGGCAAGCCTGAAGAAAAGGAATTTTTAGACAGATGGGTTAACGTGGTAGAGTACGAATAAGAAATAAGTTTTGGAAACTCTAAAAGGACTGTAAAAAGTCATTTTTAAGAAAAACAATAAAAACCATTGTAAAAAGACTTTTATTGTCTAAATACAATGGTTTTTTATTATTTATATATTTTATTGTGCTGTATGACAATCTGATTATAGTCTTTTTATATTCTGTTTGGTTCTTTTTAATTTATTATATTTTTTAATATAATAACAGATTCAATAATATTTTTTGTTACAGTGCAACATTCATTAACGTTAGTATAAATATTATTATCAAAGCACAGATATATAATTTAGCTTCTTTTCGTATTGCCTTTAAGTTTGGGTCGTTTTCATAATCCGTATTAAATAAAGTTTGAAGACCAATGAAAATAGGACGTTTAACTTCTTTCTTTCCGGTGACAAGAACGTTATAATATCTGTCATATAGGTCGTGATGATAAGTCTTTATGTATTTATCCCCTTTTTTTGCGATGTCAAAATATGCAAACACCATTACCATTAATGATAAAAAGAAATAAACGCCTTTAAACCATCCTTGTAAATCTCCGCCGCTTCTGAGAGTAGAAAAGACTACGTACAATGCTCCGCAGATTATTAAATATACGTATAAATGTGATTTATATCTTGTTTCCATTTTGTTTTCTCCATTTCATAATACATCATGTGAGATTATTTTAACATCAAGGCAAAAGCTTGTCAACCTTAATTATATTTTAGTTATATTATTTGTATTGAAGGTATATATATTATTTTAATTTATAAAAAGTAATGTGTTAAATATATAACATATAATTAAAAATCAGTGTTGCAAAAGGTAATTTTTTGTGATACACTTATAAAGTCTGGGCTATGTTGTGAATGTGGTTTTCAGACCATTCTAAATATAGGAAATACAGTAAATATTACATACGGGAGGTCTCATAAAATGGCTATACCATTTAAGGGAACAAAGGAACAAGAGGAACAGCTGAAAGCGGTGATTGAATCTCATAAGGGAGAGAAAGGTGCCACTATTCCGGTGCTTCACGAAGCCCAGGAGATATATGGCTATCTTCCTATTGAGGTTCAGGAAATGATTTCTGAGGGTCTTGACGTGCCTCTTGCAGAAATATATGGAATCGTTACTTTTTATACCCAATTTTCTCTTAATCCTAAAGGGGTTTATCCTATAGGAGTCTGTCTTGGAACAGCCTGTTATGTCAAGGGCAGCGGAGAAATACTTGATAAAATGAAGGAAATATTAGGCATAGATGTTGGAGAATGCACAGCTGACGGCAAGTTCTCATTGGACGCTACCAGGTGTATAGGAGCGTGCGGCTTAGCTCCTGTTATTACTATTGGTGACGATGTTCACGGCAGATTGACCGCCGACCAGGTTGAGGATATATTAAAACAGTATCAGTAGAATAAAAGTTAATGCATAATTTATAATTCATTTTTATATATGAATTATGAGTTGTGAGTTGTGCATTAAGTTAATATATTTGTTCAAATTTTTGAACTCTGTTTATAACCAAGTATAAAGGGGTGGCTTATGCTATTATCTGATGTTAAAGCGGAAATAAATGCTCAGGTCTTGACCGGAGAAAATGATGAAAGCCTTGGAGCGGTTGATATACATAACGCTTGCGGCAGTGATTTGATGAGCGACGTGTTGGCTTTTGTTAAAGACCAAAGTCTCTTGCTTACCGGGCTTGTTAATCCACAGGTCGTTAGAACTGCAGAGATGATGGATATCATAGCTATATGTTTTGTTAGAGGAAAAACTCCGCCCGAAAGTCTTATTGAGCTTGCGAAAGAGCAGGGAATAGTCCTTCTGAGCACAAAGCTGCCTATGTATACCGCATGCGGCAGACTTTACAGAAAGGGTTTGGAGGGCAGGAAAGATGCAGAAACATTATGATGTAGACGGCCATGATTTTTCGATAGCAGGGGAAGCTTCCAGCAATTTTAAAAGTTATCTTAAGAAGCTGGGTATAGCGCCTGAGGTTATACGCCGAGTTGCCATAGCGATGTATGAAGCTGAAATAAATACAATAATACACGGCGGCGGCGGAATATGCGACGCCGAGGTGTCAAAGGACAGAATTACGATTACTTTCAGAGACCATGGTCCCGGAATTAAAGATATAGATTTAGCCATGCAGGAAGGGTATTCAACCGCCAGCGACCAAATTCGTGAAATGGGTTTCGGCGCCGGAATGGGGCTTCCTAATATAAAAAAATATACGGACGGCATGAATATAGATTCAAAAGTTGGGGTAGGTACAACGGTAGAACTTATTATAAATATATGAGGTGAGGGTATGTCATACTTTCATTCCGTCACACTTGATAAAGATAAGTGCAGGGGCTGTACAAATTGTATAAAGCGCTGCCCTACTGAAGCTATCAGAGTCAGAGGCGGAAAAGCCAAGATAATAAAAGGCCGCTGTATCGACTGCGGCGAATGTATTAGGGTTTGCCCATACCATGCAAAACGGGCGGTAACAGATGATTTTGAGGAACTGAAAAATTATAAATATAATATCGCCTTGCCTGCGCCTTCTTTATACGGACAGTTCAGCGACATAAGCGATATAAACGTTATACTCACCGGCCTTTTAAAAATAGGATTTGACGATGTTTTTGAGGTTGCCAGGGGCGCTGAGTATATAAGCGCGGCGACGAAAGAGATATATAAAAACCGGAGCGGTTCAAAGCCGTTTATAAGCAGCGCGTGTCCGGCTGTTATAAGGCTTATCAGGGTCAGATTCCCTAATCTGATTGACAGCATTATTGACCTTATTTCACCAATGGAAACTGCCGGCCGTTTAGCAAGGAAAGAAGCCGTCCAAAAGACCGGACTTAAAAATGAAGAAATTGGGGTGTTTTTTATAACCCCATGTCCAGCCAAAATGACCAGTATAAAATCTCCGTTGACTTTGGATAAATCTGAAATAAGCGGGGCAATATCAGTTAATGATGTGTTTGCAAAGCTTTTTCCGATTATAGGAGATATAAAGGAGCCAAAAGCTCTTATGAAATCTTCCCTGAGCGGAGTATATTGGTCCAGAAGCGGAGGGGAAGCGGACGGCGCGGCTATAGAAAATTATATAGCTGTTGACGGAATTGAAAATGTTATTAAAATACTTGAGGAAATCGAAGACGATAAGGTTTCCGGTATTGACTTTATTGAACTGTCAGCTTGTCTCGGCGGATGTGTGGGCGGCGTTTTGAATGTTGTCAATAGCTATGTAGCTAAAAATCATATAAAGAATATATCAAAAACTTTACACAACAGACCATGCGAAACAAAAGATATAGATTTGGGTTCTCTGTCATGTTCAAAAAAGCTGGAGTATGAGCCGGTTATGGAACTGGATGATGATTTTGACAAGGCTATGGAAATGATGGATGAGCTTGAGAAAATATATGATTCTCTGCCTCAGCTGGACTGCGGATCATGCGGCGCTCCGTCCTGTAAAGCTTTGGCCGAGGATATAGTGAGAGGTTTTGCCGATGAGAGTTTTTGTATAGTAAATATGAAAGCTAAGGTTCAGGAACTTGCTACTGAGCTTTTGGCGTCAGATAAAGATAACCGTGAAGAGGAGGAGTAACTCTATGAAAATATCAGATTTAGTTAAATTTGGCGAGTATGAGATTTTAACCAATCCTGACTATGAGGATAAAGAAATCACAGGCTGTTATATAGGTGATTTGCTTAGCTGGGTAATGGGCAGAGCTAACAGCGGAGATATGTGGATTACAGTTATGAGCAATATAAATATTGTTGCTGTTGCCACATTGTCAGACGCTTCATGTATTGTTCTTGCCGAGGATGTGGATGTTGAAAGCGGAATTATAGATAAGGCCAATTCCCAAAACGTTGTTATTTTGAAGACAGCAAAAACGAGTTATGAAGCGGCTGTTGATTATTATAAATTAAGCAGTAAAAATGTTTAGCTATGATTTTCATATTCATTCGGCATTGTCGCCCTGCGGCAGTATGGATATGACTCCGGGCAATATAGTTAATATGGCTAAGCTTTTAGAGATTGACGCCATAGCTGTAACTGACCATAACACTATTGGAAATGCTGAAGCTGTTATGAAGGCAGGAAAAAGTATAGGCGTATCTGTTGTTCCGGGTATGGAGGTGGAAACTTCCGAGGGTGTTCATGTGCTTACTCTGTATCCGAATATGGAGCGTGCTAGGGAAGTTTCGAATTTTGTATACAGCCGGCTTCCGGATATAGAAAATAAGCCGGAGATTTTTGGAATTCAGGCTTATATGGATGAAAACGACAATATTATTGACTATGAGAAAAAACTGCTCATATCGTCGGCTTCTATATCTATAAGCGAGCTTTTTTATATTGTTAATGAAGCGGGCGGATTGTTTTCGCCGGCCCATGTCGATAGGGATTCATATAGCGTGCTGTCTAACCTGGGATTTATCCCGGAAGACATACCTGTGGAGTGGATAGAAGTTTCAAAGAATGTCGAGGATTTGGAAGCCTATCTGAGTATACGTCCCGATCTAAAAAAGTATAAAATACTTAGAAACTCGGACGCTCACTATCTTGAGAGCATGCCGGGACAAAAGAATTTTCTTGAACTTAACAGTGTTGATGAACTGTTTAATAAATAGAACTATTTGATAAATAATTGATTGGTGGTGAGCTGATTGAAAGAACTATCTCTTAATATTTTGGATATTGTTCAGAATTCAGTAAAAGCGGAAGCGACATTGATTGAAATAATTATTGATGAAAATATTGATGATGATAAACTGACGATTGTTGTGTCTGATAACGGATGCGGAATGAGTCCTGAGTTTTTAAGCCGTGTCAGAGACCCGTTTACAACGACAAGAACTACACGAAGGGTTGGTATGGGAATACCGCTTTTTGAACTTGCCGCACAGCAGGCAGGCGGAAGCCTTGAGATTACTTCCGACGAGGGCGTTGGCACCTGTGTCACTGCCAGATTTCAGTATAATCATATCGACAGAGCGCCTGTCGGCGATATGGCAGGAACAATGGTTACTTTAGTGTCTGTTAATCCGGAGATTAATTTTATTTATATACATAGGGTAAATAATTCGGAGTTTGTGTTTGACACCCAGGAAATAAAAGAAATTTTAGGCGATGTTCCACTGGATTCAACAGAGGTTCTGTCTTGGATAATGGATTATATTACAGAGGGTCTCGGAAAGATAAGAGAAGACAAACAAATAAGTAAATAATAAATTCCATATATAGATTTATTGACAGTAGGAGGTCAAAAAATGAAGAGTTTGGAAGAATTGAAAGCAATCCGTGACAGGGTTCAAAACCAGATGGATATGCGTAATGACAATGATAATGATACCAGGATTGTTATTGGTATGGCAACCTGCGGAATCGCAGCAGGAGCCAGACCGGTGCTGAATGAATTTTTGCAGGAAATAAACAAGCGCGGATTAAGCGGCGTTACCGTTACCCAAACGGGTTGTATCGGTATGTGCAGACTTGAGCCGATTGTTGAAATATTTAAACCCGGCGAGGAGAAGGTCACATATGTTAAAATGACGCCGGATAAGGTGGCTAAGGTAGTGACAGAACATATAGTAAACGGCAGGCCGGTCATGGAATATACTATTGGTGCGGCACAGACTGGAGGTAAATAACCAATGAACATATATAGATCGCAAGTGCTTGTCTGCGGAGGTACCGGCTGTACTTCTTCAGGCAGTGCACTGCTAATAGACGAGTTTGAAAAACAGCTGAAAGAAAACGGCTTATATGATGAGGTAAAAGTTGTTAAGACAGGATGTTTTGGTTTGTGCGCGCTGGGACCAATAGTTATTGTCTATCCTGAAGGCGCATTTTACAGCATGGTAAAAAAGGAAGATGTAAAAGAGATTGTTGAAGAGCATCTCTTAAAAGGTAGAATAGTGCAAAGACTTTTGTATGATGAGTCTGTACATGAGGGCACTGACGAAATAAAGTCGCTGAATGAAGTTGATTTTTATAAAAAACAGCACCGTATAACTTTGAGAAACTGCGGCGTCATCAATCCTGAAAATATAGATGAATACATAGCAAGAGACGGATATGAAGCTCTGGGTAAAGCGCTTACCGAGATGAAGCCTCAGGAAGTTATCGATACTATAAAAGATTCCGGACTTCGCGGCAGAGGCGGCGGCGGATTTCCGACCGGGCTGAAGTGGCAGTTTGCGGCTAACTCGGTAAACGAGCAGAAATATGTCTGTTGTAATGCCGATGAAGGCGACCCGGGTGCATTCATGGACAGAAGCGTTTTGGAGGGAGACCCCCATGCGGTTTTGGAGGCTATGGCTATAGCCGGCTATGCGATAGGCTCAAACCAGGGATACATATATATCAGAGCCGAATACCCGATTGCGGTTCAGAGACTTAATATAGCCATAAAACAAGCCCGTGAATATGGGCTGCTTGGAAAGAATATATTTGACAGCGGCTTTGATTTTGATATAGAAATTAGATTGGGCGCCGGAGCTTTTGTCTGCGGTGAGGAAACTGCTCTGATGACTTCAATCGAGGGTCATCGAGGCGAGCCGCGTCCCCGTCCTCCGTTCCCGGCCGTTAAAGGTTTGTTCGGAAAGCCTACTATACTTAACAATGTTGAGACGTACGCTAATATACCGAGAATTATATTAAAAGGCGCAGACTGGTTCTCAAAAATTGGTACCGAGAAGAGCAAGGGCACAAAAGTGTTTGCTCTGGGCGGAAAAATCAATAATACAGGATTGGTTGAGGTGCCTATGGGCACAACACTGCGTGAAATTGTTGAAGATATTGGCGGTGGAATTCCAAACGGTAAGAAATTCAAGGCGGCACAGACCGGCGGACCATCCGGCGGATGTATTCCGGCAGAATTGATTGATACTCCAATCGACTATGATTCTCTGATAGCTATTGGTTCAATGATGGGATCGGGCGGACTTATCGTTATGGATGAGGACAACTGTATGGTTGATATAGCTAAGTTTTTCCTTGAGTTTACAGTTGACGAATCCTGCGGTAAATGTACTCCGTGCCGTGTCGGAACCAAGAGACTGCTTGAAATTTTGACTAAGATTACAGACGGCAACGGAACAATGGAAGATTTAGATCGTCTTGAAAGCCTGGCTGAAGCTATTAAAGCCGGTTCGCTGTGCGGTCTCGGACAGACGGCGCCAAATCCGGTGCTTTCAACTTTGAAGTATTTCAGAGACGAGTATGAGGCTCATATTATTGATAAGACTTGCCCAGCGCATGTCTGTAAGGGGCTTGCCAAATATGAAATTGACCCTGAAAAGTGTAAGGGCTGCGGGCTTTGCGCTAGACAGTGTCCGGTGGGAGCAATTTCAGGACAGGTTAAAAATCCTTTTAAAATCGACAGTGAAAAATGCATTAAGTGCGGCGCTTGTCTTGAGAAGTGTCCCTTTAAGGCAATAACCAAATAGGAGGAGATAGAGATGGCAGATAATGTAAATATAAAAATTAACGGAATAGAACTATCTGTTCCTGCCGACTATACGGTTCTTGAAGCGGCACGTGAAAATGGCATTGATATACCTACTCTGTGCTATTTGAAAGACATCAGCAAAACCGGTTCTTGCAGAATGTGTATTGTTGAGATTAAAGGTGCAAGGGCTCTTCAGGCGGCATGTGTTTATCCGGTGTCGGAAGGGCTTGAGGTTATGACAAACACTAAAAAGGTCAGAGACCAAAGACGCGTCACACTTGAACTTTTGTTGTCAACTCACGAGAAAAAATGTCTCAGCTGTATAAGGAACAAAAGCTGTGAACTGCAGTCGTTGTCAGAAGAGCTGGGAGTAGATTCAATAGAGTTTGAAGGCGATATGAACAGTTTTGAAATAGACGACGTGTCACCGTCAATTGTGAGGGATAATAATAAATGTATTCTATGCCGCCGCTGTGTTAATATGTGCAAAGACGTACAGACTGTTGCAGTTATTGACACCATGCAGCGCGGATTTAATACCAGGGTTGGCACAGCTTTTGAAAAGGCGCTGTCAGATACGGCCTGTGTAAACTGCGGCCAGTGTATAGTGTCATGTCCAACCGGGGCTTTGAGAGAGAAAGATAATACACAAGAAATATGGGACGCAATTGCGGACGATGACAAATATGTTGTTGTTCAGACAGCTCCGGCTGTGAGAGCCGGTCTCGGCGAAGAGTTCGGATTCCCGATAGGCACTCCGGTGACAGGAAAAATGGCAGCCGCACTAAGGCGTTTGGGATTTGACAAGACGTTTGATACAGATACCGGTGCGGACTTGACAATAATGGAAGAGGCAAACGAGCTTTTAGAGCGCATACAAAACGGAGGAAAGCTGCCGATGATAACGTCGTGCAGTCCCGGCTGGATAAAGTTTTGTGAGCATAACTTCCCGGACTTTTTGGATAATTTATCATCATGCAAATCACCGCATGAGATGTTCGGCGCAGTTATAAAATCTTATTACGCAAAGAAAAACAATATAGACCCTAAAAAGATTTTTGTTGTATCAGTAATGCCTTGTGTGGCTAAAAAGTTTGAAGCAGGACGTCCTGAGATGGAGTCTGACGGACTTAGAGATGTTGATGCGGTTATTTCAACTCGAGAGCTTGCGAGAATGATAAAGCAGGCTGGTATAATGTTTGACAGACTGCCTGATGAGGAATTTGATGTTCCGTTTGAACGTGCCAGCGGAGCCGGAGTTATATTCGGCGCAACCGGCGGAGTTATGGAAGCGGCGCTGAGAACGGCGGCAGATACGTTAGGCGGAAAATCTGTTGAAGAGATTGAATATAATGACGTAAGAGGCGTTGAAGGAATAAAAGAGGCCACAGTAAATATGGGCGGTATTGATGTTAAGGTTGCTGTTGCTCATGGCTTAGGAAACGCTAGAAAGCTTTTAAACAATATTCGTGAAGGCAAGGCGGATTATCACTTTATTGAGATAATGGCCTGTTCGGGCGGCTGTGTAAATGGCGGAGGACAGCCTATAGTTCCGTCGAGACTGAAAATGGATATTGATGTCAGAACGGAGCGCGCAAAAGCGTTATATTCGGAAGACAGAGACAGCAAGATTAGAAAGAGCCATGAAAATCCTGATATGACATTGCTGTATGAGGACTTTTTTGAAAAACCGGGTTCACATCTTGCGCATGAGCTGCTGCACACGACGTACAAAGAGCGCGGGAGATTTTAATTATTATAAAAATGCCCTTCTGAATTCAGAAGGGCATTTTTGTTGGATTATTGTTTTTATTAATATGGCTATATTATAATAATTTAATTAAAGTGGAAAGTTATATATACTGTATAATTGAGTTTTTTATAATAAAAATTTTATTTTGTTTTGCGTGTATATTATAATGTTTTTATATTTATTAATTTTTAAAATAATAAAATTATATACTATGTATATGACCCCATATAAAAAATTTATTATTACATAATAGGGTGTTTGAACCATTTCTTTTTCTCGCAAGAAAAAGAAACGCTTCACCAAAGAAAAAGTGCTGCTCGCTTAGGTCGCCTGCGGCTCCAAGGGGCGCTCGCACCCCGCTCATTTCATCATGAAGCATGGCTTCATGATGAAAAAAGCCCTACTACTTTCCCGTTGACTTTGTGTACTACCGTGAAAATAGATATTCTGAGTTTCTATTTATTTAATTTACTAAAAAAGAAGGTTTTTCAGTGAACATCGGTAGGCTTGCGATAGCAAGCGCGTGAGGTGCGCAGTAGCGGAATTGTTAATATCTTTTATTATTTTCTTTATAGCTTTCTATAAGATTAATTATCAGTTCTGTATCTTTTTCATTTAGTTTATTTATTCCTTTTATTATTTTATGTATTTTTTCAGGATACTTCATATTTTCATTAAAATATTCATATGGCGTTATTCCAAAATATCTGCATATTTCAAAAAATTCGCTCATGGACGGCATTGCTTTTCCTGATGATATATGATTTATATATCCTTCCGAACGTCCCATATCTAAACTCATACATCTTTCTGATATGTTTTTTCTCATTCGCAATTCTGTTATTCTTTTTCTTACAAAATCTTCAAACATTTATATTCCCTTTCCTATATATTATATATATTATAAAATTTATTCATAATAATTTGATGTATATTTGATTCATTTTCTAATTTTTTTCATTATTTTTTAATATTTTTAAAAATATAAAATATGTTTTTGATTTTCAATTGATAATTGTCTGAAAATATTAGTTGTTTCTTCAATATAAATTTACTTTATAATCTGAATATCAATTTGTGGTAATATTATAATTTGATAAAAATTTAGTGTGTTTTATTAAAAAAATAATATTATTTATTGATAGTTTATTTAAAATATGATAATATATAAAAATAAAACGAGGTGATAAAATGTCAGAACGTCTTAAAGAATTACGTAAATCTCTTAAAATGAATCAAACAAACTTTGCGAAACAAATAGGGATAACTCAAACGGCGTATTCAATGATTGAAAATGGAATAAATCCTTTATCAAACAGACATATCAAAGTTATTTGTCTGGCATATAATGTCAATGAAACGTGGTTGCGCACAGGAGAAGGAGAGATGTTTATTTCTTCTCCATATGAACAAGAGTTTGTTAAAATATTCAGCAAGTTAACAACAGAGACTCAACAACATTTATTGTGTATTATCAAAGAACTTCTAAAAATACAAAATGAATTTGTAAATAAAGAGCAAAAATATGATGCTGAATAAAAACTATATTTTATACTGTTATAAAAACAGGTAATTAATATATTGAACACTGCGTGTTCAGATGATAGCTCACCTAACGCGGCAAACTATGTTTGCCCTACCGATGTTCGCTAAAAACTCTGCTTTTTATGCATTAAATTAATATGAACTCGAAAAATCTTTTTTCACGGTAGCACACAAAGTCAACGGGAAAGTAGTAGGGCTTTTTTCATCATGAAGCCATGCTTCATGGTGAAATGAGCGTGGGCGAGCGCCCATTGGAGCCGTAGGCGACCTAAGCGAGCAGTACTTTTTCTTTGGTGAAGCGTTTCTTTTTCTTACGAGAAAAAGAAATGTTTCAAACACCTATTATAAGTAAAATAATAAATATTATATGGGGTCATATACAAAGTTGATTTTAATGAATGTTTTCTTTATATAATGAACACTGCGTGTTCAGATGATAGCTCACCTAACGCGCTTGTTAACACAAGCCTACCGAAGTTCACTGAAAACCACATTTTTATATATTAATTTAAAAGGAAAACTCAGTTTTTTCAATAAGTAAAATATAAATATTATATGGGGTTATATACATAGTATAATAAATAATATTTTAATTAACAATTGTCGATAAATAGAGTATATTTGTTATAAAAATTTGAGTTTGATATAAACTTGTAATAGAGAATGGCGCAAAATCAATAATTTTATGAATCATAATTAATGTCTTAAATAAGAGATATATATGTAAATCTCGGTCAATAGATGATGTATATTAGAGCACAAAAGCATACATTATATATTTCAAAATTCTATTTATTTATAATTCCAATCAAGCCTGACCCAGGCAATATTTATAAATCCCTTATGTTTTCATATCAAAATATTATGTCAATGGATGACATTATTTTATTTTAATATACGGAAATATTATACAGATTAATTGCGCAACATACTGTTATATTGCCAATAATTAACCTTTTAGCTTAAAAATAGTCATTTATCTATGTAAAATAGCAATAATTCTTGTTGAAAAAAACATTTGTTTATGGTAATATATCTATATGATTTTAATTGTACCGGCATACAAATTATATTGGAGGTGCTGTTTTTATAGAGGGGAATAACAGTTGACGGTATAATATTAAGTTCTTAAATTTTTGGAGCAAGGAGAATTTTTATGAAAAGGATATTATCATTTGCAGTAGCAATCTGTATGGTTCTGTCTGTTTGTTTCGTCAGTGTGTCCGTTTTTGCGGATAATGCGGAACTGCAGGGTAACGCTTTGCCAGCCTTTCCCGGAGCAGAGGGCGGCGGTAAGTTTACAAAAGGCGCACGCGGCGTATTGGATAGCGGTGAAGGTAAATTAGAGGTTTATCATGTTACAAATTTAAACAGCGAGGGTCCAGGTTCGTTTACTGACGCAATAAGCCAGTCAGGAAGAATTGTTGTGTTTGATGTGGGCGGAGTTATAGACGTTCCTAGTACCGTTTATATCAATAACGATAACATAACTATCCTGGGTCAGACAGCCCCTGGTGATGGAATCACACTTACAGGCGGTGATTTGCGTATAGGCAATGGCGTGAAAAATGTTATTATTAGATATATGCGTGTTAGACCGACGAATAAAAATGGTCAGGAAGTTGACGGCTTAGGCGGTCAATGGAACTCGGATATTATTATTGACCATTGCTCAACAAGCTGGTGTGTTGACGAGGGATTAACCCTTTATGCAGGTTCGGCTGAATCTGATACATATGAGCAGGGAAAGCGTTTGACTGTTCAAAATACTATCACATCTGAAAGTATGAGAATGTCGGGGCATTTTAAAGGCGCACACGGTTATGGCGCAATTATTGGAGGAACCAACGCCACATATTACCGCAACTTGTTTGCTCATCACGACAGCCGTTCGCCGAGACTTGACAGAGTTCTGCAAAACACAGACTTTAGAAATAATGTTGTCTATAACTGGGGTGTAACCAACTCAGCCTATGGCGGTGAGCCTACTTCACCGCATAATAAGGTTATAAATCCGTCAAAGGTTAATTATTCAAATAATTATTATAAGTACGGTCCGAGTACAGTTTCAGGCAAGAGATACCGTATATATGATTTTGCAAAGATGGCTAAAGTTATTGACGGAGTGACTTATAAAAGCAAATTCTATATGACTGATAACTATGTGGTTGGAAGCTCAACGGTTACTAATAATAACTGGTCTAACGACGGCACCAACAGTGCGGCTGACCAGGTGGAAAAGGTTGACACGCCATTTTCTTTAGGCGATGATTTGTATCCGGATTTGAATATTACAGAAGGAAATATATTGCTGGGAAAAGACGTAATGTCAAATCTTTTGCCTGACGTTGGAGCTAATCTTCCAAAAAGAGACGCAACTGACGCTCGTGTTATTGCCGATGTTTTAAATCAGACCGGAAGAATTATTAACAATGAAGAGGAGGTCGGAGGACTCTCCGATATCGAAAGTTCACAGAGAACCTTTGAAATCCCTGCAGATTGGAAAGCTGCAAATGGTATGGGAGCCGGCGCCGCTGAAGCTGATATAGTGACAAGCGGTGTATGGGCAGGATATACATGGGTTGAAGCTTATGTCAATGATTGGACTGAGCAGCAAAGCGCTCAGGCTCCGACAAATCCTGAAATAGTTGTTACAAGCCCGGTTATCGCTTCTATAAACAGCACCGTTGATGGTCAGACTGTTCAAAAGGGAAACTGGACTGTTATAAAAGACACGGATACATTAAGTTATAAAGCGTCTGCAAAAGCTGCTGACGGAACAAATATAACAAAAATGGAACTTTACGATGACGAGTCATTGATTAAAACATATGACGGAGTTTCTTCAATAGATGATTCACTTCCTCTCGGTATAGGCACACATTATCTGTCATGCGTTGCGCATAATGATAAAGGTGAGAAGACTAGAAGCACTATTTCAATTGTTTATGTAACAGGCACAAACAAGCCTGAGGGCTGGACTCAGAAACAAATCGGGCCGCCTGCATATTCGGGAAAAGGAATAGTTTCATATGATGCTGATACAGATATTTATACTATGGGCGGCAGCGGTAAGATAGGCGGAAAGTCTGATAAGCTTGATTTTATGTATAAAGAGGTTACAGGCGACTTTGACATATCTTTAAAAATGGAAGATATAATGGCAAATGAGAATGGAGCAGTTTTGGGACTGATGCTCCGCGAATCTCTTGATGCCGGTTCAAGAATGGCTGCTTTGGTAGACGGCTGGATAAAATATGGCAGAAATGACCGTATTGTTGCCCGCACTACTAAAAACGCCAATATAGCCACCGATAGTGAAAACTCCAATTCTACTGATAATAAAATGGGAATATTTATGAGAGGCAAGGAAGGCGAGATAGTTTCCGGTAACATTTTGGGTGAACACCCTTATGATACAGCTGAAAACGGAAAATATCATTTGCCAAACTATCTGAGAATACAAAGAAGCGGAGATAATCTTTTGTTCTCAGTTTCGGACAGCGGAACTGACTGGAAAGATAATGCCAGACAGCCGTATACAATGAAAATAAGCGGTTTGGCAAATAAACTTTATGTCGGGGTTGCTATTGATTCACAGCAGGGACAGTCTGACGCATCGCCGCAGGCATATTACTCGATGGCGAAATTCAGTAATTTAAAGCTTGAAAACCAGTCGAATTTTGACCCGGGCGCTACAGATGAGCCGGTTCCGACTCCTGACGCAGGTCTCACCGATTATCCTGATTGGAATGTTGGTCAGGTTAGTGCAGCGGGAACTGACGGAGACGCTGTACAAATTGAGTATGAAGGTAAAACGGCTGTAAAAATTAACAGCAGAAATATTTATACAGCTCTCAGCGAAGTGAAAAATTCTGATATAGTAACTTTTAATACTGATATGTATCTCAGTTCGTCTGATAAAAATGGATTCAGAATATATCTTGAAAATGATAAAGCAAAGAATTATCAGGATAGTTCAAATAGTTTAGGCGGAGTGTTTGCAGAGGTTTTAAATTCCTCAAATGGTTCTTTGTGCGTAGGTCCTGCTATGGGAGCCGCAAATGCTGTCTATGACTTTTCAAATGAACAGGCAGGGTGGTTCAATATTGACATCACTTTGGATTATACTAAAGAAAGCACATCTGATAACTTTATTACAGTTATAATTAAAAATGCGGCGGGAGAGGAAGTAGTAAATACTTCAATGCCCGCTATAGACGGAATTGATTCCGGATTAAAGCAAATTCGTCTGATTGCCAGAAGTGCTCAGCCTTATTTTGCAAATATGGCAGTAGAGACAAAATTGGCAGGAGACGTAATTGTAAATGGGTACCAGAAAATTGTTGATGGAACCGGTTCGGTTAACTTAAAGAACAATTCTAATGAGCCGAAATCTGTTCAGGTGTTTGTCGCTCAGTATGAAGCGAATGGTAAAATTATTAAAAATGCTAAGACGAAAACCGCAGTGTTAGACGGCGGAGCAGAGCAAACAATTACTTTTGACGGATTATTACAGGATGGAGCAAAAGTGTTTGTATGGGACGAAAATTTAAATCCTTATTGTTCTGTGTTTAATCTTACAGCAGAATAAGAGTTTAGTTATATTTTAAATTGTTTATAAGTCAAAAGTCACCTATTGGTGACTTTTGGCTTTTTTATATAATGTATATTAAGATACTATCTTGATTAAATAAAAATAAGACTGGACTCGTTACTATCACGAATCCAGTCTTTAAATATATAACAATAGCAATTTTTAATTACAAAGCAGTAATAATTTAAGCAAATGGGTTTTCGCCCTCGTAATAACATCCTGCAGGACGGTTCCATTCTATATCAGTAACGCCCAAATATTTTACTACTTCAAACAAGTCTTTAGCGGCGTGTTTGAATGCTATACCTGCGTGGTGAGGATACTGTTTATTGATTAAAACGTTGCGGTAGAATCTACCCATCTCATTTACAGCAAATACTGCAATGCTTCCGAATGATTTCGGGTCAACGTCTATTATCTCAGCATTGGCAATGTAGCTTCTGAGCTGACCGCCGGCTGTGCTTTGAAGTCTGAATAAAGTTACGTCTCCGGGACGAATATTACCCTCTAATGTTCCTCTTGATACATTAGGCTCAGGAAGTTCAGGCTCTAGATTTCTCTTTTGTATCAACTGATATTTTAAAGCATAATCGGTCAATAAATCACAAGCAGTATTTCCGCAGTGGAAGCCCATGAATGTGTCCTTTAATGTATAACCGCTGAATTTATCTGAATTATCTTCAAACATATCTTTTGGAACAGAGTTGTTAATATCAAGCAAAGTAGGAGCTATGCCGGTTGTGCAGGCAATAATAAATTCAGTTAATGCTCCATATATATCTGTTTCACAAGCAACAGGAATACCTTTTGATGTAAGACGGGAATTAACGTAACAAGGACAGAATCCAAACTGAGTTTGGAATGCAGGCCAGCACTTGTTAGCAAACGCAACATATTTAGAAGCTCCTTTGTTAGCTTCAGCCCAATCGAGCAAAGTAATTTCATATTGAGCAAGTCTAGTAAGCAGTGAAGGATAGTTGTTTCCTGAACCAAGTTCGTCTGCCATTTCTTTAGCAACAGCTTCTATCCTAGGATCGCCTTCATGTTCATTAAATGAAGCCAGTAAATCAAGTTCAGAATTTTCCTGAACATTAACACCAAGGTCAAACAATGGTTTAATTGGAGCGTTACATGCAAGGAAGTCATAAGGACGCGGACCAAATCCAATTATTTTTAAGCTCTTTACACCAATAATGGCACGAGCAATATTTTCAAACTCAGCAATCATATCTGCAACTTCATCAGGCAGACCAACAGGATATTCAGGTATGTATGCTTTTAAGTTCTTTAGGCCTAAGTTGTAGGAAGCGTTAAGAACTCCACAGTATGCGTCGCCTCTGCCGTCTATTAAATCTTCCTGTGTTTCTTCAGCGGCTGCAACATACATGCAGGGACCGTCAAAATTCTTGCAAAGATAAGTTTCAGGACCCTCAGGACCAAAGTTGCCAAGATATACAACAAGAGCGTTAACTCCTGCCTTATTTACTTCGTCAATAGCTTCAAGCATGTCTGTTTCATTTTCAACAATAGTCTGTGCTTCATATATGTCAATATTCTTGTCCGCACAAGCTTTTACCACATTTATACGTCTTTTCTTGCTAAGCTCAATAGGGAAACAGTCACGGCTCACCGCAACGATACCCAGCTTAACTTCCGGGATGTTGTTAAACATTTATAATACCTCCACATTTATAATATAAAATTCAATTTCCATAGACTATTTTAATATAAAAACACAGCGCCGTCAACATAAAAATTATTTATTTTGCAATATTTTCACTTTTATCTTAGCTACACGCCGGTTTTCCATTTCTATGACATAAATATGATGTCCGTTATATTCAAAAGTGTCCCCGAGTTCCGGCATTTTCCCGAGTTTCTCCATAACCCAGCCCGAAACAGTATTTGGGTCGTCGTCACCAGGTTTTTCGTCCATCAGTTTAAGGAAGTCATCCAAATCAGTACCTCCGAGTATTTCATAAATCCCGTCAGACAGTTCAGAAATGTTTTCTACAACCTTGTCATGCTCATCCCATATTTCTCCTACAAGCTCTTCAAGTATATCTTCCAAGGTAAGAATTCCGTCTGTTCCGCCATACTCGTCAATTACTACAGCAAAATGACTTTTTGAATTCTGCAGAACCCTGATTAATTCGGAAATGCTTATAGAAGGGGAAACATATATAACCGGTGAAATTATTTCTTCAATATTTCCGCCGCTGTTTTTTTGTATTAGATGAAACAGGTCTTTTTGATGAACAACACCTATAATATTATCTATTGTATCCCGGTAAACAGGAAGTCTTGAAAATCCGGATTCCAAAAACATTTCAATAATCTCTTCAGTTGACGTATTTAGTTCAAGCGCGCACACATCAATACGCGGGGTTAAAATATCTCCGGCTTCCAAATCGTTAAATTCAATAGCACTTTTTATAAGGTCGCTTTCATCAGCGTCAATTTCACCGCCGCTTTGGGCTTCGTCGACTATAGTCAAAAGTTCTTCCTCGGTAATACCGCTGTCATTTTTTGATTTAAAAAGCTTGCCAAGAAGTTTTTTCCACAATCCAAACAAATAATTTATTGGAGTTAGAATAAACTGCAGAACCACAACTATTTTGGAAACAGCAATCGCGTAGCCTTCAGGCTGTTCTTTTGCAAGGCTTTTTGGTGATATTTCGCCAAATATAAGGACTAATATTGTCATAACAATAGTGGATATAGTAACTCCGGCGTTTCCGAAATATTGGACGAAAAGAACTGTCGCCAAAGAAGACGCGAGTATATTAACAATATTATTTCCTATTAGAATTGTAGATAAAAGTTTGTCATAATCCAGGGATAAACGTTCGACTAAAAGAGCTTTTTTATTGCCCTCTTTTGCAAGATTTTTGATTCGGATACGGTTCAGAGAAGAATAGGCTGTTTCAGTGGCAGAGAAAAAAGCCGAGCAGCCAATAAGTAGTACAAGAATAATAACAAGTCCAAAAGAACTGTCCATAATTTTTTTGTGCGCGGAGGCTTTTGCCTTCGGCACAACTCCTTTCCTTGATAAAAAATATAATAATTGTTACATAAGAATAATCCTAAATAGTATATCATAATTGGCAATAAAAAGCAATAGCAAAATGGGGAATAAATCTTTAATAAGTTTAATATTGACTAAATCAGCAAAATAAAAACTCGGCTGAGAATGTTTTTTATTACCGATGTTCTTATTGTACAGTAATATGAATTATGAGATAGTTATAGAACACCTGATTAACGGGTGATTTTATTTGAAATTTATATAAATTTTGCATATTATTTTGTTTTTTTATAATATAATTTTATTTTGCTCATGACAGAGTTTTCATAAATAAAATAATATAATTATAATACTCTATTTAAAACTGTAAAATTATTTTATTGATAACAAATAAGTGACTGGACATTTAAAATAGATAATGCTATAATTTTATCTGAAACATTAACAATAACAGATAGGGGATAAAAAATGATAATAGATATACACGCGCATGTATTTCCGAATAAAATTGCAGAAAAAGCGTCACAGGGAATAGAAGATTTTTATAACATAGACGTGCCTAATAACGGGACAATAGAAAGACTGCTGGAACTGTCAGACAAAGCCGGAGTGAATAAAGTTGTTATTCATTCTCCTGCAACAACTCCTCATCAGGTTCAATCAGTGAATAATTTTATATATGACTGTACCCAAAAATATCCCGACAGAGTTATAGGATTTATGACTTTGCATCCAGACTTTGAGAATATAAATGATGAAGTTGAGCGATGTATCTCTATGGGATTAAAAGGCGTTAAGCTGCATCCGGATTTTCAAAGGTTTCATATCGACGATCATAAAGCATTTTGTATATACGAAGCAATTTCAGGACGATTGCCTCTTTTAGTGCATACGGGTGATTTTAGATACCAATGGAGCAAACCTGAAAGAATGGCAAAAGTGATGGATGAATTTCCGGCAATGACAGTGATAGGAGCACATTTTGGCGGCTGGTCTGAATGGGACGACGCGGCAAGAGTTTTTAAAGGAAAAAATATTTATGTTGATACGTCCAGCACTATGTATAGTGTGCCTCCTGAACATATTAATGAGCTGATAAGACAGTATGGAACGGATCATGTACTCTTCGGTTCCGATTATCCGATGTGGGATGCTGGAACCGAACTTGAATACATAGAGAAACTTGATTTAACAAATGAAGAAAGAGAACTTATACTTCATAAAAACACTGAAAGAATTTTAGGTATTTAAAATATTATATTAAACAGTCTCAAAAGTCCTAAAGTTATAAGTATTATTCCGGGTATTGCAGTGAGAAACTTATCATTTATCTTTGGAAATTTTTTGACTGTTCCGCCTAAAAAGATTCCGAGGCTAAGCATAAGATACTGCATACAAAATATTGCTACAGGAAACCAGAACGAGGCGTTTGTGCCAAGTCCAAGCCCAGTTGCCGATGAATCCATAGAAACCGCGATTCCTATGCACAGAGCTTCTTTTCTGTCAATATCAAGTGAATTATCCGTGTCGCCGAAGCTAAGATCAGATTTGTTCAGCGACAAAAGCATATAAATTCCAATAACAAAAAATATTATGGCTCCAATTAAGTCGGAGACAAATGGCGAAAATATTACTGAAATAGCCAAACGGGACACCGCTGTGGATATGAAGGATAATGTGAAAGACGCTAAGCTTATTATCAGACGGATTGTCTTAGGTACATATATTTTTTTTACACCATAGGCAACTCCAATGCCCAGGGAATCGAAACTAAGTATAAACGCAAGCAAAAAACAAAACAGCATATCATGATACCTCCCAACAAAAAGTTCTGCTGTTAGTATCAGGATATGCCGAATTTTGGTTTTAGTGTGTTTTGTCTTAAAAATGTAATTAAGTAAATTTAATTTATATTCTTTTTAAGCAGCCGAAAGGTATTTTTATCAAAATCTATTAACCCGTCTTGTTTCATCTTTGAAAGTTCTCTTGAAAGAGCGCTTCTGTCAGCACAGAGATAATCAGCGAGATCAGAACGGTTCATATCAGTTTTAAAATAGCTTCCGGAGTTATTTGCAATAATTGATAGATAGGTTAGAATCTTTTCACGCAAAGTTTTTTTAGATATTATCTCAAGTTTTTGAACAAGCTCAATATTTTTAGACGCCATAAGTTTTACAGCGTTTTCTATTAATCGGTGGTGAAATTCGCACGCAGCTGAGCAGGAATTTAATACTTTTGCAAATGGGAGAAACAAGACTTCGCAGTCAGTTTCACTGTAGAATGAGATAGAATCAGAAAAACTGTTTGAGCAAAGACTGTTTTCACCAAAAAAGTCGCCTTTATAAAGTACGCTTATTAGAGTGTGATTGCCATTAATATCACACATTGTCATATGTATTGTGCCGCTTAAAACTGTTACAAGACAAGCGTTATCACCCTGAGCCATTATAATATTGTCCTTCTTAAAAGTCTTTTTATATGCTCCTACACAGACTAAAACCGAACTTATTTCATCTTTTTTTATTCCTTCAAACAGTGGAAGCTCAGTTGTGTATTGAGTGATTTCCATAAAATCGTCCTCCGTTAATTAAACTATAAATATTTTAACACAGTTTATTATTTGTTGCAATCGCAACATACATACATTTAAAAAAATGATATAGTTTGAATACGAAATAAATTAAAATATGTTTGAAATTCAATGATAATCTTTTTATATGTAGAATTATGCAAAAAATATAGGAGGAAGATATAATGATAAGGAATATTGTAAAAATTGATGAAGATAAATGTAATGGCTGCGGACTTTGTGTTTCAGCATGTCATGAGGGAGCTATAGAACTGATTAAAGGTAAAGCTAGATTAATACGTGATGACTATTGCGATGGTTTAGGTGATTGTCTGCCTGTATGTCCGGTTGACGCGATAACAATTGAGAAGAGAGAAGCGGCAGAATATAATGAAGAATTGGTTAAAAAGAACATGGAAAAGCCGGTACATACAGGCGGATGTCCGGGCAGCGCATTAAAAGAATTTGCGCGCAGTGAGAGTAATTATTCCGAATCTGATTATGAGTCCAAATTAAAGCAGTGGCCTGTACAAATTAAATTAGTTCCGGTCAACGCACCATATTTTAATGACGCTGACATTTTAGTTGCCGCAGACTGCGCCGCATATGCACATGCAAATTTTAATCAGGAATTTATGGGAGATAAGGTGACATTAATAGGCTGTCCTAAGCTTGATATGACTGAATACTCCGAAAAGCTTGGCGAGATTTTTAAAGCGAATCAAATAAAGAGTGTAACTGTGGTAAGAATGGAGGTACCATGCTGCGGAGGATTGGAGAATGCTGTTAAGGTAGCTCTGTCAAACTCCGATAAAGATATATCTTTAAAAGTTATTACAATTTCGGTTGACGGACATGTGATGTAAAACGTCTTATACAATAAAATGTGACATAAAAAAACTGAAGGGCAAAACCCTTCAGTTTTTTTGTTTATACAGTCTTCTTTACTGCTACTATTATACGTATCCGTCCGCCGCTTGAGGGCAGTTTATCGTAGTACGCATACAGTGTATAATTGTCACTGCCTATAATGTCGCTGATTGGCTTCAGCCTATATAAAGTAGAAGAGGAGTATTCCTTTTCATATACTTGAACGTCAGCAGATATATCATAGCACTTTACGTCAGCTGTAAGACTTCCGGCACTTGTAACTGTTACTGTGCCCTTTACTTCGCTCAGAGGTGACATTATTGACGGATTGCTTGCGGATGAAAGCCTTACTCCCTGACCGCTGTTCACTGAATATATTGTTGACGGACTTGTAAATGAATAACTGCTGCCGTTTACTATATATGAATATGAGCCGCTGACAGATGTTCCAAAGCTCATATTCTGTGCTGAGGTCATTACTCCAAACGTATAAGAATCTCCGGTTACATCATTTAAAATAAGCTTATCTATTTCTCCGCTTGAATTTTTGTGGCAATATAGAATTTTGTTTGAATTAATATTCACATTATTAAGACGGGTAGGATAAATCTTTTTATATAATGACGGGTCATTTTTATTTGTTGTTCCCACGTCCAAAATTTCTACATCGCTTGCCAAATAATCGTCGCCGAAACGTTTTGTGTCCCAACGGAAATAACCGCTGACCTTTGCGCTGTCCGTTCTGGAAATTTTAGCTATTCCCTCATTTATACTAACCGTGACTACAGAATTTTTATAATCCTCATAATTTTGGCTGCACGTATAATCGTAGGTTTCACCGTTTGCCGCAGCTACTTTGATATAATAATTTGAATAATCCTTTAGGTCCTCTGATGTATAAGTCTTGGTTCCCGTTTCAAATACATATCCGACTATTTCCGAATCAGTTACTGTTGAGGTAACAACGTCTGCAACTTCATTTGTTTTTCCCAAAAGCAAAGTTATCGTTTCTCCCAGTGCGAGGTTTCCGCTTGAAGACAGCTTATTAAAAGCATTTGCTCCCTCAACTTTATATGTTACACCTGAGACAACAATTTCAGTAGGGTTATCTTTATTTGGGTTTGCTTTGTCATACACACCTGTGACTTTGGTAGTATACGCAAAGGCCATATTAAGTTCAGGTATATAGTAGAGTATGTCGTAGGTTTTTATATCTGAAATTGTGCAGGCAACTCCGCCTCTCATGATAGTAGTAGATGAATTAATTCCGAGAGTTTCAGCCCAGTTATTCTCTGAGTTTATTGTGTAAGGACCTTGCATATTACCTTTTTTGTATACTATGTAATCTATATTTCCATTAGTCTTTTTAATATTAAGAACATCTCCCATTTCAAAAGATGTTTTTATAGCTCCGTAGGTGGTTTTAGTTGTTCCGTCATAAGCGACGGTGCCGGCAGGAATATCCAAAGTTGTCATATTGCCGCCTTTGTATACCACTATGTTGTCGTTCAGTACAGAATATACTACGTATTTTTCGTTGGGAGAGCTGTCCGCCTTAGGAAAGAAGCCTATAACAGTTTTGTTGTCCTTTAAAGCTATATCTCCTTTCATTCCAACATATGAATAATTAAAATCAGACCTTATTTTATATGTACCGTTGTCGGTGAAAACCTCATCGCCGGGGATAGAACTGTCCTCCTTTGAAGTGGAAATCAGCGTCACATCTTCAACAAAAGCGACGTCGAAAATAGATATAAGTTTTGAGGATGAATCTTTCTTTTTGGTTCTTAATGTATTATATACTAATGTAGAAACGTCTTTTCTTGTCATGCTGGAACCGATACTGATATCTGTTAGGTTATCTGTCATATCAAGACTATCAGCCATTCCTATTTGACCGCTTGGCCAGGCTACGCCAAAATCGCTGTCCGAATATCCTAAAACCCTGAGCATAATTGTTACAGCCTCTTCAAAAGTAACTATATCATCAGGCTTAAAAGAAGCGTCAGGGTATCCTGATACAAGATTGTTTGTAACTCCAACACGAACGTATGGAGCAGACCAGTTTGAATATGGAACATCATAAAACGGAGAAATTGCAAGGTTTGACGCTACGCTGTTGCGGTAATCAGAAGACGCTACAGCTATTTTTGTGAATTCCGCTCTTGTTACAAAGTCATCCAGTCTAAAGTTCCCGTCAGGGTCGCCGTTCATAATTTTAAGTTCAGATAATAATCCCAAAACATCCTGCTGAGAATTATCACTGCCGAAAACCGTTATTGAAAAAGCAGAAGCAGCAAGGCATATAGCTAAAAAAAGTGAAAGTATAGGCCTAAAATTTTTTTCAGATTTATAGTTCATAATTTCCTCCAATCTCTGTGGTTTTATCTTATTCATGTCTAAGAGCGTCAATAGGATTAAGGTTAGCGGCATTTTTAGCAGGCAGATAACCGAACATGATTCCGATACCTACAGAAACGCCGAATGAAACTCCTATTGCTGTCAGTGAGGGTAGCGCGGTCAAACCTAAGAGCCGTCCAAATAAAACGGCGAGGATTGACCCGACCACAATTCCAATAAGACCTCCAACACCGCTTACGGTTGCAGCTTCAATAACAAACTGAGATTTTATATCCCTTGATTTGGCGCCCAAAGACTTACGTATACCAATTTCTCGAGTTCTTTCAGTTACTGACACAAGCATTATATTCATTATTCCAATACCACCGACTAAAAGAGAAATACCGGCAATACAAACCAAAAGAGTACTCATAGTGCTTGTCATGGTGCTTGCCATATCCATTATCTGCTTTATGCTTGTAACATTATAGTAATCGCTGTCACCAATTTTGTTAGCCAAAAACTGCTTTACTTTTGTCATTGCATCATCTACTATATCAACGCTGTTTGTCTGAACAGTGTAGGAACTGATAAATGAACTGTTGGACATTGATACAGCGGTGGTATAAGGTATATAGATTACCTCATCCTGTCCTCCGCTGGTTGAATCGCCTTCTTCTGTCAGCACTCCTATAACGGAAAAAGTATCTCCGTTTATTTTAAGCTTTTGTCCCAGTCCGTTTCCGCGTCCGAACATTTCTTTTTCAATATATGTACCGATAACGCAAACTTTTTGTTTTTTCTCTACATCTACAAATTGTAAGAACCTGCCTTGTTCAAGCTCCAGCTGTTTTATACTGCAGTAGCTCTCGTCAACTCCTGTTGCGGAGGTAGATAAATCATCGCGCCCAACTTTAACTTTAGCGGAAGCAACCATAACGCTAGGGCTGACAGCCTTAAAAAACTCAGGGTTTTGGTCAACAAAAGTATACATGTCATTTTCGTCAATTGTTCGGCTTCCGCCCCTGTCCTGAACGCTGACAGTTATTGTGTCTGTTCCCAGCTTTGAAAATTGATCTGTCATCATTCCCATCATTCCGTCCATGAGGCTGATAAGTATAATAACTGCTCCAACTCCTATTATTATACCGAGCATTGTAAGGAGTGAACGCATTTTATCAAACATAAGATTAGAGAAGGCAAGCCCGAAAGATTTTTTAAGCGTCATTGTTGTCGTCCTCCTCGTCATCTCCGGCATGGGCTACTGTTGCAAATTTTTCTATTTCAGGCGCGCCGTCGTATGTTATGCGCCCGTCCTGTATCCGGATAACTCGCTCGGCTTGGGCGGCAATTGTATTATCATGAGTGATAAGCACGATTGTATTGCCTTCGCTGTGAATCTTTTTCAGAAACTTCAATACCTCTTTACCGGTTTTTGAGTCAAGAGCGCCGGTCGGCTCGTCGGCCAGTATTATGGACGGGTCGCCGGCCAGGGCTCTTGCAATTGACACACGCTGCTGCTGTCCTCCTGACAGCTGCTGAGGCATATTTTTGGCTTTTGCTTTCAGCCCAACCCTGTCAAGTGAAATGAGAGCGCGGCGTTCCTGCTCTTTTTCAGAAAGTCCGGCATACATCAGAGGTAGTTCAACGTTTTGCTGAACATTGATTTTGGGGATAAGATTATACTGCTGGAATATAAATCCAAGTTCTTTATTTCTTATTTCAGCCTGTTCATCATCTTTCATGGTGCTGACGTCAGTTCCGCGGAGAAAATATTTTCCTCTGCTTGGAACGTCAAGACATCCTATAATATTCATACATGTAGATTTGCCGCTTCCTGACTGACCTACGATAGCGACAAATTCACCTTTATATATTTTCATCGAAACTCCGTCAAGAGCATGAACTTCTGAATCTCCCACAATATAGATTTTGTAAATATTTTGAAATTCTATAAGAGGCGTTTCCATTACATTCCACCTCCGCCGGGTCCGCCGCCTGAACCGCCGCCGGCGCTGTCTTTCATTCTTTCGTGGCTCTGCTGCATCATTTCTTCCATAGAATTTCCGGTTCCTGCCGTGGAGTATAGAATTTCACCCTCTTCAACCCCGCTGAACACTTGTATATATTCGCCGTCGCTGGAACCTGTGGTTACTGAAACAGTCTTATAACCTTCAGGAGCTTTATCGTTTTCTTCAGTTTTGTCACCCTTAACATATACAGTGTTTCCACGGTTAAGATTGCTGACAGGTATAGCCAAAACATTATGAACACTGGATATAATAATGTTGGCTTCAACGTTCATTCCGGGGAGAAGCGCGTCATCAAAGTCGATAATATTTACTTTGACAGGGTATGTGGTTACTCCGTTTGAACCTGCAGTTCCGTTAACGCTTATATTTTCTACGACTCCGGTATATTCTTTATCTGTGACGTCGGTAGTGATTGTAACTTTCTGACCGGTTTTAACATTTTTAACATCAAGTTCATCAACGTTTAAAGTGCATTTAAGTTCACTCATATCATAAATTACCGCCATAGCTGAACTGGAAGCGCTGGCAGAAGTCAACTGAGAGGACGATGAACTGCTTCCCGATGAGCTGTAAGAAGAAGTAGAAGATGAACCGCTTCCGAGATTGTCGCCTTTCTTTTTGTTTTTGGTAACAACTGTTCCTGATATCGGCGCTTTAATGGTGTAGTCTTCAAGCTGTTTCAGAAGCTTTTCTTTTGACAGAACAGCATCATCGTACGTCATTTTCGCAGTTTTAACAGCGGAATTCAGTTTGTCATCGCCGAGACTTGTAGTTGCGTTTGAAGTATTCTGCTGAATCTTAGCGCGTTCAAGAGCCTGGTTTGCGTCATTTAAAGACAACAGTGCGGATGAGATTTGTGATTCAACAGAGTCAGAATCCAGCATAGCAATTTTTTCACCATTATAAACATGACTGTTTTCCGATATGTACAGAGAGCTTATTTTGCCGCCTGACGAAGCTGTAATGCTATCTTCGGTAAGGTTTTCAAAAGTTCCGGCATCGTTACAAGCTATATCTCCAACCATAGCTGTAGCAGTATCTCCAGATGATATGGCTCCCGGATTATCTACTTCAATAGTGACCTTTTTATATGAAGTAAAACCGCTTCCGCTTTCAACTAAAGCGCCGATTTCGGTGACAACTCCGCGTACAGACGAGCCGTTTTTAGTTAAAGTAAGATCTGCCGCTTCGCCGACATGCACATTATCCGCATCAGCTGTATTAAACGGAACTTTTATCTTTAGTTTTGAATTATCAATTATATCAGCAATTTTTGTACCGGCAGCAATGGTGTCCCCCTCAGAGATGTGAATCTCTGTAACTATGCCTGTGTGGTTTGATTTGAGAGACAAATCATCTCTTGCTTTCAGTGCGTCATTATACGCTTGCTGTGCTTTATCAACGGCAATTCTGGCGCTTTCAACGGAACTGGCGCTGGTAGCTGTATCGCGTACAGTTTTAGAATTTTCATTTATTGCGTCGTCATAGTTCTTTTTGGCTTTAGCTATAGCTATATCGGCGCTTTGAATACTGTTTTCGATAGTACTGGCGTCAATTGTGTACATTAAATCGCCTTTTTGAACAGTGTCGCCTTCTTCGAAAGGGTCATCCAAAATTTCACCTGTTACATTTGCTGTGATTGAATACTCGTTATTCGGTTCAACAACAGTACTGTCATTTATTTTTTCTTCAATATCTCGCTTTTCAACTTTAATTAAAAGATTGCTGTCTTCTAATTTTTTCCCTAGCCTGACTGTACTTATCCCAATAAATAATACAAGCGCTAATACAATACAGATGACAGCGCTCCAAATTTTATGGTTTTTCATCAGTTTCCATAAGGCGGCAAAAAATATTTTAAGTTTGCCTCCGATGAAAAAAGTGAAATCTTTGATTTTATTACGTACTAAAATAAATTTGTTCATGTTCTGAGCCTCTTAACTGAAAATGTCTTTGTCTTTTTCTGAAATATTTTTTATAATAACTATGGATTCTTCAATTAATTCAAGCATTGTTCGGAATTTTTCTTCACCCATGGTGTCTTTAACTGTGATGCAATTTTTATTAAGATAAGAATCTATTTTTCTAGTTATGTCTTTAGCTTTTTCGGTGGTGATAAGATAAGTTCTGCGTCTATCGTTTTCACTGTTATACCTGAGAATATACCCTTCAGATTCTAAAGAAGAGATATATTGTGAGACCGCCGCGCGTGAGACGCCGAATTGTCTGCTGATATCACTGGAAGTTATTTTATTTCCTTCAGACATACTTTCGTCTATTGTTTTTAAGATAAAATATTCTCTGTTGGATATCGGCAATACAGATAAAAGACAATTAAGCGCTTCTTTTATCTTTAAGATTAATATCTGTGTCTTTTTTACATATGTATCCTGGCTTATTTTTGGGTTTGAGCCAATTTTAGACATATACTCCTATCTCCTTAAAATTTAACAGCGGCTTAATGGTTAAGCAACTTAACAAACATTATAGCAGAGCTAAAAAAGGGTGTCAATGTAATTTATATATAAAAGCCCCAAAATATACTAGATATTTATTGACATTTTGAATAACCGTAATAAATAATAGCAGAAGATGCTGCAACAGCGTGGGTTAAAGGCATGAATAAAACTATTGTTAAAAGTTTTTACAAGTTATAAAGCGTTAATTTTATATTTTCACTCGCATAACTGACTTTAATAATTTCATTGATAAATAAACCTAAACCTATATTGATAAGCCTTAAATATAAATATATACTTGATATTTATTAACATTATGATATAATGACTGTTACATAGAAATAATTTGTAAGGAGACTAAAGTATATGGATAATTTTGTATTTGATAATTATACTAAAATAATATTTGGTAAAAAGACGGAAGAAACCGTCGGCGAAGAAATCAAGAAATACGGCAGTAAAATTTTACTCCACTATGGGGGCGGAAGTATAAAGAAAAGCGGTTTGTATGATAAAATAATTTTTTCTCTTAATTCTGCCGGCGTAGAGTATATTGAACTAGGCGGAGTTCAGCCGAACCCCAGATTAAGTCTTGTAAAAAAAGGAGTCGATATTTGTAAGCGTGAAAATGTTGAAGCAATTTTAGCTGTTGGTGGCGGCAGCGTAATTGACTCTGCAAAAGCTATCGGATTAGGTGCGTTGTATGACGGTGACCCTTGGGACTTTCATGCGCGTAAGGCTATTCCTGAAAGAATGCTTCCGGTAGGTACAGTTCTGACTATTCCGGCGGCAGGCAGCGAGTCCAGTGACGGAAGCGTTATAACCAATGAGGATGGGTGGATAAAGAGAGGGCTTCACAGCGGCTGTATGTATCCGACATTTTCAATTATCAATCCTGAACTTATGTATACATTGCCGAAGACGCAGATAGCAAACGGCTGTTCAGATATATTCGCACACTTGGCTGAGAGGTATTTTACTAATACAAAAGGCGTTGAGTTTACGGACAGAATGATTGAAGCTGCAATGAAGACAGTGATAAATAATGCGAAAGCAATGGTTGACGGAAGCAAAGATTATGACACATGGGCACAGGTCGTTTGGGCCGGAACTATTGCACACAATAATCTATTAAACACCGGCAGAGTGGGAGACTGGGGTTCACACAACATTGAACATGAGCTGAGCGCTCACTATGATATTGCTCACGGTGCAGGGCTTGCGATTGTATTTCCGGCATGGATGAAATATGTGCTTAAACATGATGTAAGCAGATTTGTTCAGTTTGCGACAAGAGTATTTAATGTTGAAAACGATGTTTTTAATCCGACCAAAACTGCTATGAACGGAATAGAAGCTTATGAGAGGTTTTTGCAGTCTTTAGGTCTGCCGAAAACTTTATCGGAAGTGAATATTGGAGATGAAAAGTTTGAGCTTATGGCAAAACAAGCTGTTGAAATAGGCGGAGGCAAACAGGGAAATTTTGTTGAATTAAAAGAGAACGATATACTTGAAATATTAAGAATGGCGAAATAAAGACAAAGTTGTAAGGTTTTAGACATATATTTTAATCCAGTTTGTTACATTTTTGATAAATTTTTAAAAAACTATTGCAAATTGATTTTGATAAGGTTATAATAACGTCATTATACTTTAATAGGAGGTTAAGCAATGGACGCAAGTCAATTACAGAACTTTTATCCGTTTCTTATGATGGCCTTGATTCTTGTTGTGTTCTATTTCATTTTGATTAGACCGCAGAAGAAGAAGGAAAAGGCATTGAAGGACATGATTTCTTCATTAAAAGTTGGAGATGAAGTTGCATCAATCGGCGGTATCCATGGAAAGATTAACAGAGTTAAAGACAATCTTTTCATTTTGGAGACAGGCGTTGGAACAACAAAGTCTTATGTTACTATTGAGAAAAGCGCTATAGCGCGTCTTATCAGCGAAGGAACATCCAAGGAAAGCGATGTCGCTCCTTTGGAAGAAGCTGCTGATGCCGAGTAGTTTTTAAAATTTGACATTTAGTATTCACTCTTTGCATATAGTTTAATAACTTTAAATTATTGCAAAGGGTGTGTGCTGTATGACAAGCGGTGCTTTTCAAAAAAGCGAGAGGCAGGGAGGATTTTCTCCCGGGGGATTTAAGCGTGAGCAATCCGGCGGTGAAACGTCAGGAGGAGATAAAACAATTTCTTCTCTCATAAAAAGTATCTGCATAGGTTTTGGAGCGGCTTTAATTTTGCTGTTTCTGACTTCGGTTGCGGCTTCATTTTATGATATTCCGGAATTTGTTTTAAACTATATTGTTATTGCTGTATCTCTTATCTGCCTATTTATGGTTGGCTTTAAAGCCGCCGGGTATAATGGTAAAAACGGTCTTTTAATAGGTGTGATAGCCGGTGTAGTCTATGCGGTAATCGTATATTTGATTGGCTGGCTGGGATTTAAAAGTATTTCGTTTTCCCCCGAGGCTATCGCTAACTTTGCGGTAGGGGGAGCTGTCAGCGGTTTAGGCGGAGTTGTTGGTATAAACAGATATACCAAGAAAAAACGCAAACGCTGATACATACAAGTTATAATAGTAAATTAATAATTTTAGTTTATATAAAGGAGAGGTTACTAATGAAGAGAATAAAGACATTAAACAGTGCTTCACTGAAAAACAGCGCATGCAAGGGCGGCTGCGGCGAATGCCAGACATCTTGCCAATCAGCTTGCAAGACATCTTGTACAGTTGCCAACCAAAAATGCGAGAACGATAATAAATAGGATATAAATAGGCAAGTCTAGTATTTGCCGATATTCTGAATTATCAAATAAAGATAGCATTGCGGGCGTCCTTGTTTAACATAGGACGTCCGATTTACGTTTATTTACAAGGAGATTATTATGGTACATACTTTTAAAATGTTTGACAAATATATAGCTCTTGATGTTAACAGCGGTTGTGTTCACGATATGGACAAACTTTCTTATGATATAATTAATTTTTTGAATGTGAAGAATTTTGCTCCAACTTCTTCAGAAGCAAAGTTTAAGCTGATTGACGACTTGAAATATGATTACGACCGCGGTGAAATCAGTGACGCACTTGCAGATATTGCTGAATTATATGAAAACGGTATGCTGTGGGCAAAGGACGATTTTGAAATCGCTTCAAATCTAAAAGAAAATGCACCGGTAAAAGCGATGTGTCTTCATGTCAGCCATGACTGTAATTTAAGATGCAAATATTGTTTTGCCGACGAGGGTAAATATCACACTGAAAAACGTGAACTTATGACTGCAGAGACCGGAAAACGCGCTATGGATTATTTGGTTGAGCATTCCGGGCACCGGAGGAATTTGGAAGTTGATTTTTTTGGCGGAGAGCCTTTAATGAACTTTGAGGTTGTAAAAGAAGTTGTGGAATATGCCAGGGAATTGGAGAAAAAGCATAACAAGGTTTTTCGTTTTACAGTAACAACTAACGGAATACTTCTTGATGAGAAAAAACTTGAATATATTAATGAAAATATGTCAAACATAGTACTCAGTATTGACGGAAGAAAAGAAGTAAATGACCGAATGAGATACCGGGCTGACGGAAGCGGTTCATATGATAAAATAGTTCCTATTTTTCAGAAAGTTGCTGAAAGCAGAAACCAGGATAATTATTATGTCAGAGGAACTTTTACCAGAGAAAACCTGGATTTTTCAAAAGACGTAATTCATTTAGCTGACTTGGGCTTTAAGCAGATTTCTATAGAACCTGTTGTTTGCGGCGAAGAGACTGATTATTCTTTAAGAGAAGAAGATTTGCCGAAAATCTTTAATGAGTATGAAAGTTTAGTAAAAGAATATGTAAAGAGAATAAAGGAAGGAAATGGATTTAACTTTTTCCACTTTATGATTGACCTTGAAGAAGGCCCTTGTATTATAAAGAGGCTGTCAGGCTGTGGCTGCGGCTGTGAATACCTAGCTGTGGCGCCGAACGGAGATGTTTATCCCTGTCATCAGTTTGTTGGCAGCGAGGAATATAAGATGGGAAGTCTCTACGATTCCAACGGGCTAAATAAAGAACTGCGTTCGACTTTTGAAAAATGCAATGTTTATACAAAACCTGACTGTGACAGTTGTTTTGCTAAATTTTTCTGCAGCGGAGGATGTATTGCTAACGCTTGTTTGATTAACGGTGATATGAATAAGCCTCATAAATTAAGCTGTGAAATGATGAAAAAGAGAGTTGAATGCAGTTTATATGCTAAGGCGGCACTGGCGGATTGATATTAAAATAAATTTGAGAATGAGGTGAATGGGTGTGTCAGGTCAAAATGAAAATATAAACAATAATCTAAAGAATATACAGGAAGAAGAACATTTGATTACGTTTCAGGATATTGTTAAGGATAAAGAAATAAAGACATATCTTGAAATGGGAGATAAATATCTAGGAACTTTAGGATACACAAACCATTCACTGCTTCACGCTCAAAGAGTAGCGAAGATTGCGCATATGATACTTATATCGTTGAACTATGACAGGCGCACAGCTGAACTTGCGCGTATAGCAGGATATATACACGATATAGGAAATGTAATAAACCGTGCTGACCATGCTCAGTCAAGCGCTATGATGGCGTTTAATATTCTCACCAGAATGGGAACGGCGCCGCTTGAGATAGCAAAAGTTATAGGAGCTATAGGAAATCATGACGAGGGTACGGGGATACCTGTTAACTCATTGGCTTCAGCATTAATAATAGCTGATAAAACCGATGTTAGGCGCAGCCGTGTAAAAACAAGAGATAATAAAGATTTTGATATCCACGACAGAGTTAACTATGCGGCGGTCGTGTCAGAAGTTTCAGTTGAGAGCAGAAGTAAAAATTCAGTTGAAACCAAGGTTATAAAAATGGATTTAACCATCGATACAGATATTTGCTCAGTAACCGATTATTTTGAAATATTTTTGGCGCGTATGATAATGTGCCGACGTGCGGCAGAACGTTTGGGAGCTAAATTTGAACTTAATGTTAATGGAACAAAATTAACTTAATTCTGTTGAAATTTTGAAAATTAATAAGCTTTATTTAAAATCAGCGGCTAAACCGCTGATTTTTTATTTGTTATAAATCTGTTTCGTTATATAAAATTTTATTAACAATTTTATATTTTCTCTTGACTAAATCATAATCTAAGGCTATAATAGTCCGGTATGCTAATGTTGCTATGTTTATACATAGGTTTTGTGTTTGTATTTTGTTTGCATACATTATATTGTTGTCCGGCGAGGGGTGATTATATGTTGGGGAGTAAGAAAAATATCGCTTCTGCATCAGCAGTTGTTGCGGTATTTATTTTGTTGTCCGCATTGTTTTCATTTCTGAGCCAGGCTTTAATTGTTGAAAAATCTAAAACTGAGCGTATTGTTTCCATTTCCGATTGTGCTGATTTCGGTATATCTATGAGTGCGCCTCCTGATATGGAAAGCCATCCCGGAAACAGTGATACGTTTATTATATCCGGTAATGTTATTGATAGAAATTTAAGAACAGATTCATATTTTGGAACGTTTTATAATGAACAGTCTATAGCCCAAAGATGGGTAGACGGTGAAATAGCTTGTATGATAAGTGAGCGAACATCGTTTAATGTTGGAAGCGTTGTAATGATTTGTTAAGGACTTTTATAGTTTTATAAAATCGAAAAATAATTAAAATATATATGAGCAAAACTCAAATTTAAGGAGGAGAAGAAATTGTCCAGAAGTTTAGTGAAATTTGCGGCTATAATTTTGGTTATCGCGGCACTTTTCTATGTTGGATTGTATGGTCTTGATTTTACCGAGAAATATAGAATTCCCGGTATAATGGACAGTGATGGAATCACTCAGGGCCTGGATTTAAAAGGCGGTACTGTTATAGTGTTTAAGGCGGATACAGACGAGCCGTCTGAAGAGGATATGGATAACGTTGTTAATCTGCTGAGAAAACGTCTTGATTTTCAGGGTTATACTGAAGCCAGCGTTACTATGCAGGGTTCAAACAAGGTAAGAGTTGAGCTTCCTGATGTTCAGGATTCAGACAAAGCGGTTGAAACTCTCGGAGCAACGGCTCAGCTTGAGTTTAAAGACGCTGACGGAAATCTGATTATGACAGGCGGTGAGGTTAAAGACGCTAAGTCGGAATATGGTCAGACAGAGCAGGGAATATCAAAGAGTTCATATTATATTAGTATGACATTTACAGATGAAGGTCAAAGTAAGTTCTCAGCTGCTACGAAGACAGCAGCGGCTGCGGCATCATCAGGTAAGAACTTCATTTCAATAGAAATGGATGGAAACATTTTGACAGCGCCTCAGGTTAAGCAGCAGATTGACAGTGAGACATGTATTATCACAGGCCAGTTTACTGCTGAGGAAGCAAAAGCTCTCGCAGCTAATATTAAGTCAGGTCAGCTTCCTTTCTCATTGAAGACAGACGAGGTTAAGGTTGTAAGCGCTACATTGGGTGAAGAAGCTTTATCAAAGGCAATTACAGCGGGTATTATTGGTTTGATACTTGTTCTTTTGTTTATGCTTATTGTATACCGTATCATGGGTCTTATGGCGGATATTGCTTTACTGTTTTATCTTTCAATTGTACTTATTTTGCTTGCAAACTTCCACGTAAATCTTACGCTGCCCGGTATAGCGGGTATTATACTTGCGATAGGTATGGCTGTTGACGCAAATGTCGTTATTTTCGAGCGTGTAAAAGAGGAATTAAAGCTTGGAAAGACAGTAAGAAGTTCTGTTGAGTCAGGATTTAACAGAGCATTGTCAGCAGTTATAGATTCAAATGTAACAACTATCATTTCTGCTGTTATTTTGTGGTGGCTTGGAACGGGAACAATTAAGGGATTTGGTATGACATTGCTTATGGGTGTTATCGTATCAATGTTCTCGGCTATATTTGTAACTAAGTTCCTGCTCAAACAGATGATAGGAATGAATGTTAGAAATAACTGGCTCTATGGTGTTAGTAAAAAGAAAACCGGGTCAGAAAGTGTGAAAGGAGGAGAAGCGTAATGTTTGATATATTAAAGAAAAAATGGATATTCTTTGGTATTGCTATTGTTTTAAGTTTAATTAGTATTGTTTCTCTGATTTTCCAAGGATTTAATCTTGATACGGATTTTTCAGGCGGTATAGCATTAACATATGAAATAAACGGAGAATTCACTACCGGAGATATAACATCATTGGTAAATGACGCAATTGAAGGCAAAAAGGCATCTTCTATTCAGAAAGCCGGTTCAGATGTTATTGTTAAAGTTGGATATGATAAGAATATGACAGATGATGAAAGAGCAGAGTTTTCCGCATCTGTTAAGGAAAGTCTTACTACCGCTTTAGAAGGTAGATTCGGAGCCCCGGTTGTTGATAATGAAAATCAGAATACAGAGGCAGCCGCTGAGGCAACAGCAGCTCCGGAAACAACAGCTGCACCGGATGTGGCCGCAGCTGCAGAAGCTACAGCGCTTCCATCAGCTACTCCGGATTCTTTGGAAGCAACATCAAGAGGAACATTAACCTCAGGAGTTAGACTTAAGAGTCTTGATGATATTTCTCCTTCTTCGGGTCAGGAATTGGCGCGCAGCGCTATGTGGATGGCATTGCTTGCTTGTGCAGGCATACTGATTTATGTAACCATCAGATTTGAGTTTACATCAGGATGTGTTGCTATAATCGCATTAGTTCACGATGTATTGATTTTGCTCGGTGTTTATTCATTGTTCAGAATATCAGTAAATATTAACTTTATTGCGGCGGTGCTGACTGTTCTTGGTTACTCAATTAATAATACTATAGTAATCATGGACAGAATCCGTGAGAATACACGTCATTCCAGAAAAGAAACATATGGCGAAATTGCTAATAACAGTATTTGGCAGACAATGACTCGTTCTATCAATACTACTATAACAACATTGCTTACCATTGGTATGGTTTATATAATCGGTGTTTCGGCTATCAAAGCTTTCGCTCTTCCGATTATTATCGGTATTGTTGTTGGTTTCTTCTCTTCAGTATTTGTTACCGGTCCGCTTTGGGCTACATGGAGAGATTCTGCTGTTAAGGCTAAAAAAGCTAATTCTGCTTCGAAAGCCGGAGCTAAGAAATCTAAGTAATATTTGTTTTATTATAACTGCATCGCAATTTAACTGCGATGCAGTTTTTTTGTAAAGTTTAAATAATTAAAGTAAGTTTGTTTCGGAAACTTGTTTTTGGAACCTACTGGAAAATAAATCGTCTAAATAATATTAACTTTTATAAAAGGAGTGAAGCAGTAATGTTTAGTTGCAGAAATTTAAATAATGGGATTTTAATAAAGTGTTCAGTATTTATAATTGGTTTGATTATAATATCATGCGTTTTATTCACAAAAGTATACGCAGCCAACGGTGATATAAAAGATACTATATACACAACTGATATTCTCACACAGGTGGATGGTAAAAATATACAAAGCTATTCGATAGACGGGGAGACCCTTATAGCACTTGAGGATTTAGAAAATTACGGTTATACGGTCTATTATAATGATAATATACGGTCGGTGTTTATCACTAAAACCGGAACTGTCAATCCGGATTATAATCCCAGCATTGAGCGCGGAAAGGTTGGGGGAACAGCGGGATACACATATGAGACAGATATAAACGCCTATATTAACGGCAAGTTGATACAAGCTTATGCAATAGACGGGAAAATGGTTGCTAAGGTGGAAGAGATGGGAACCAGTGAAAACCTTAGTGAGGATGTTAATACAAAATATCAAATGAGCTATACATATGATGACTCAAAAAGATTGCTTTCACTGTTTACCTCGCTTAAGAATTCAGTTTCATATGAAGAAGCTGTTTCTCATTATTTGAGCAAAACATTGGCGTGGGAGGAACATTACACTGAAAATATTCACAATGAAAACAACTGGCTGATTGAGAAAGGTATTGGCGGACTGCCTCACGGCGGATACTATAACACTATGAATCTTATATATAAATCAGGTCTTATAGTCGACCTTGAATCTGTAGTAAATTCATACTATCTAAGCAACGATATTGAGTACACCTTTAGTCCTGACGGTTCAAAATTGTTTTTTATTAATCAGGTTGATGGGGTAAATGAATATAAGCAGATTGATTTGACTACATTGATGATTTCTCCGTCAAACAGCGATGAATATTTGAGCGCTAGATATTTAGCTGGAATTTCTGATTTTACCGCTGATGTGAATGGGGTCAAAATACCTGTTTATTCTATCGGAGGAAATGACGCGGTCAAATTTACTGATTTGGAATTCTGCGGATATGATATGGGCCTTGATGAAAAATCCAGATATGGATTTGCCGTGTATAACAGTGATAAAAAATTAAATCAGGACAAGATAAAAAGTGCAAGTATAAGCGGCAATGCTAAATATTTGAAAGCGATGAGCAGTAATCAAAGCGATTTTTTAATTTATATTAATAACAAAAGTATGATACCGTATAATGTTGATGGTGAATATTATATTTTAATATCTGATATCAATGATTCTCCGCACTTCACATCTTATGATTATCAAATAAACAACACCGAAATGAATTATAATTTAGATGATTATAAAATTGAACTAAAATATATACCTTCGGCTTATGATGATATGAAAATAATGTGGGACGATTATTTTTATGGTTCGGAGCTGGGAAACTGTGTAGCCGAATATGAGTATAAAGGAAATAAGATTTATGCTTATCTTTATGAGTATGAATATACAGGTTCCGGCACACCGGAGAAGAGGTACAGTTATAGATTGATTGAATTTACACATGACAATATAATTGTGGAATTAACTCAAATTTTAAATTCTTATATTTATGAAAATATAGATAAGGAATATTTAAATGTAAATAACTATGATAAGTTAACTTATTATTTTGACTTTGATTCTGTCAATGGTATTTTAACTATTAAAATGTCAGATGGAAGCAAATATAACTTAGATTTAAATACATATTTAATTGCGAAATAATAATAGGAGTAAATGCTATGAACATTTGTGTTTTTGGTTCCGCTAAGGAATTTAATTCCTCAATAATGGCAGAGGCAAGGAAGCTTGGAAGATTAATAGGAAGCATGGGATACGGATTGACATATGGCGGATTCGGTGAAGGGCTTTTGTCAGAAGTAGCCAAAGGCGTGAAGGAATATGGAGGGTATATCACAGCTGTTGCACCTCAAACGCCAAGACTTAATAATCCATTGTTTCAGGAAATCGATGAATTGATTTTGTCTGATGATAAAAGAAAACGTAAAGAACTGCAGGAGAAAAATTCCGATATGTTTGTTGTTCTACCTACAGGAATAGGGGTATTGGATGAATTGTTTGAAATACTTGTTTTGAAAAGCTACGGCGAACTAAAACAAAGAATTGTTATTGTAAATATTAAAAATATGTATGATAATCTTAAAGTTTTGCTGCAGGATATGGACGCTATAGAATATTGTGATTTTGTAGATTCCGTTGACAGAATATTTATGAATGACAAATCGCAGATGATTAATTAATTATATTATGTGTTAAATAATACTTATCTTTATCTTTTTATGTTCAAGAATGTAGTTTTTAATTTAAAAACTTCATATTTTTTAAATTAAAAAAGTCTGAATTTGTGAAATAAAATGTTCAATTTTGCAAATTATAAAGAGCCATAACTTTTGTTATGGCTCTTATTTTCTATTCAGTTTCTATCCATTCAGTAACCAGTTCAGTAAAGAAATGGCCGTCCAAATGGTCAATTTCATGGCAGAAAGCACGGGCGACTAAATCCTCGCCTGTATACTCATACACAGCTCCGTTTCTATCGGTAGCTCTGATTTTTACTATTTTGGGCCTTGTTACTAAGCCGTATCTGCCCGGATAGCTTAAACACCCCTCGGCGTCTGTCTGTTCGCCTTCCGTATATATAATTTCAGGATTGATAAGCTCTAACACAGTATCCCCTGTATCAACAACGGCAACTCTTTTTAGAACACCAACCTGCGGTGCGGCTAAACCGACTCCATTTGCGGCTTTTAAGGTTTCCGTCATGTCGTCTAAAAGACAAATTATTCTGTCGTTTATTTCTTTTACCTCACGGCATTTTTTGGTAAGTATTTCATCACCTAGTTTAACTATGTTTCTTATTGCCATATTATTTTCCTCCGTTTTAACTCATATTAATTGGATTGATATCAATAATCATAGTAGTGTTTTTGTTTTTTTGAATATGGGTATTATTGATTTCATGGAGAATATCCAGAGATAAATCAGCGTCCCTGACCTTAATTAATATTCTGTATCTGTAATCCCCTTTAATTCTCTGAATAGGCGCAGGCATAGGATGAGCCAGTTTAATTATATTATTGTGGTTGTCATCGGAATTTTTAACAAATTCAAAAACAGAACTGATTTCAGATTTTACAATATCTTCTGTTTTTCCCTGAACCAATATACTTATTATGTCACAAAACGGCGGATAATTCAAGCGTTTTCTGAATTTTATTTCATTTTCATAAAAACCAATATAGTCATGAGTTTTAGCAAACTCAATTGTAGAATTCTTTGGTTGGTATGTCTGCACGACTGCCCGGCCAGGAATATCCCCCCTGCCGGCACGCCCGCAAACTTGTGTGAGAAGTGAAAAAGTCCTTTCATTTGCTCTGAAGTCATCAACTCCAAGAGAGGAGTCTGCGGCAAGTACTCCAACAAGGGTGACGTCAGAAAAATCTAATCCTTTTGTTACCATCTGTGTGCCAAGCAAAATATCTGCTTCTCCATTTTTAAATTTATTTAATATCGCTTCATGACTTCCTTTAGTTGAAGTGGTGTCACGGTCCATTCTTAAAATTTTTGCCTCCGGGAAAAGCCGCTTCAGTTCGTCTTCAATTTTTTGGGTTCCAGTGCCAAAAAATTTAATATGCTTTGAGCCGCATTCAGGACATACGGAAACATTCCTGATAGAATATCCGCAGTAGTGACAAACTAAACTGTCGCTGTTCATATGATAGGTAAGAGGAATACTGCAGTTTTTGCATTCCATTACATATCCGCACTGTCTGCATGAAACAAAGGTGTTATAACCGCGTCTGTTCAGAAAAAGTATAGTCTTTTCATTTTTTTCAAGATTTTTACGAATTTCAAACTCCAGTCTATTGCTTATCGGAGACATATTATGGTAATTAAATATTTCACTTCTCATATCAACAATTTCAACAGACGGCAGGGAGTTGTCATTATATCTGTTATTCATTTCAAACAGCTTGTAATCTCCAAGTGTTTTTGCATGATAAAAACTATCGACAGAAGGGGTAGCGGAAGCCAAAATCAAAGGAGCTCCGTTTGCCGAAGCTCTGTATTCAGCAACCTCCCGTGCATGGTATCTCGGATTGATTTCAGATTTATAGCTGTTTTCATGTTCCTCATCAAGAATTATCATTCCGATATTTTCAAGAGGAGCAAATATTGCGCTTCTAGCGCCGACAACAACGTCTACTTCATTATTTTTTATTTTGTTCCATTGGTCAAATCTTTCTCCATACGATAATCCACTGTGTATTACAGCGACTCGTTTCCCGAAACGGCTGACGAATCTTTCAACCATTTGAGGAGTCAAAGAGATTTCAGGCACAAGCATTATTGCTCTTTTTCCATCTTCAATACATTTTCGTATTGTTTGAAGGAAAATTTCTGTTTTGCCGCTTCCAGTGACGCCTCTGATAAGTATCTTTTCGTGTTTGTTCTCGTCCAGAAGATTATCTATATAATCTATTATAGGTTTTTGTTCATCAGTGGGTTCGTATTCATTTGTTACAATATAATCAGACTCGTCATATACTTCACGTACCTTCTTTTCACTGTATATTTCAACAAACCCTTTTTCGGTTAATGCGGCGAGAGAGCTGTAGTTCCCGTCAGACAATGCTATTATCTCCGAAGTCGTCAGTTTTTCACTGTCTGCTAAAGCTAAAAGCATATTGCCTTGAACATGAGCATGTTTCTTAAAAAGCTCATCAGCGGCCGCATAAGCTTCATCAGACGATATTTTAAGCTTGACTATTCTTATTGTAAGCTCTCTGATTGAATCGCTTATTTTTTCAGATATAGATATAACTTTTTTGTCTGCCAAAGAATTAAGAGAACGGTGATAAGCGGGGGAAGAAACAAGTTCACCAAGGTGGTCATATTCCATAATCCCGTCATTTTGAGTTAGTATATCAACTATTTTCTTTTGAAATTCTGAAATACCGGCTGTATCAGCGTTTTGGAGACTTACCCACCTGCGTATCACAGTTTTCATTTTCGGCGGCACTATAAGCTTAAATGCGCTGTAAAACGGACACAAATACCTATTTTGCATCCACACGCAGAGACTAAGAAGTTCCTTAGAGCAAACCGGCTTAGTATCAACTACTGATTTTATTCTTTTTAGCCTGGTAAATTGGCTGCTTTGCGAGATACCGACGATTAGTCCTTCAACGGAATTATTATATAGACCAAACGGCACCAGGACGCGGATACCGACTTTTACAGCGTCTTCTAATTCTTTTGGAACAATATAGTCAAAAGAACGGTCGATTATATGTTTAGGGCTTATTAATGCAACCTGTACTATCATATGCCTTACCACCAAATTATTCTATAATATTTATTTGCTTTTATTAATTGATAAAGCTTTGTCAAGAATTATATTTGACAGCTCAAATTTATCCATTAGAGGAAGTTCGCTTATGTTTCCATATCTATCAATTAACGACGCCACATTAGTGTCAGTACCAAACCCGGCGCCTGTAGTTTTTAAATTATTTGCGACTATGAAGTCAACGTTTTTATTTACGCATTTTTCAGAAGCATTTTTGATTAAGTCCTCGGTTTCCATAGCAAATCCGACAATCGTTTTTTTATCATCGAATTTTTCGCCAAGTTCCTTTAAAATATCCGGATTTTTGGATAAAGCTATACTCATATCATTTAGATTTTTTTTCTTTATCTTATTTTCTGATACGGCAGACGGTTTAAAGTCTGCCACAGCTGCGGCCATTATTATTATATCTGCACTTTCTGACTCGTTGATTATACTACTCCTCATTTCATCGGCAGAGGAAACGTCAATAGTTTTGATTCCAGTGATAGGTTCACATGAATTATGTCCGGCAACCAGTGTAACTTGTCCGCCTCTTAGCATTGCGGCTCTAGCAAGAGCAAAACCCATCTTTCCGGTTGAATGATTTGTTATAAATCTTACAGGGTCAATTTTTTCCTGAGTTGCGCCGGCGCTGATAACAATCTTTTTGCCGGTTAGGTCTGCGGAATCTAAAAGCGCTAATTTTGCGATGTTTTCAAATATAACGTCAATTCCGGCTAATTTTCCGTTTCCAGTATCGCCGCATGCCAGGCGCCCGCTTTCGGGCATAACAAAATGATAGCAATGATACTTTTCACTCAATTTTTTTATATTGTCCTGCACAATTGGATTTTCAAACATATTTGTATTCATGGCAGGAGCTATGAGCACAGGAGCTTTTGTTGCCATAACCGTAGTCGTCAGCATATCATCAGCGATACCTCCGGCGATTTTTCCGATGATGTTTGCAGTACACGGAACTATAGCAAAAACATCGGCGGCTTTTGCCAGGGATATGTGTCTTATTTCCCATGATTTTGGCTCGTCAAATGTATCAATTGCCACCGGATTGCCTGAAAGGGACTGAAAGCTCAGCGGAGCTACAAATTCTACAGCTGATTTTGTCATTATAACTTTGACTTGGGCGCCGGACTTTACAAGCTTTGAAGTAAGCTCAAGGGCTTTGTATGCCGCAATTCCACCGGTAACACCCAATACAACAGTTTTGTTATCAAGAAGCATAAATATCACCTACATAAAATAATTTATAAAAATCAAGCCCACTCGGACTGCCAGTGCTGGTTCAGCCGGTGGGCGGTTATTCAAATAACGTCAGTTTAAAGACTTCCGATATCCGGCGTTGGGATATAGTTGAGCTTATCCTCATAAATTTCTTCAGCCGCTATAGATACCTCTTTGTTTGACGGAATATCAACCATAGGCTGTTTTCCCTCTGTCAGCTGTCTTGCGCGTTTAGCGGTTTCAATAGTCAGCAAGTATCTGCTGCCGGTTTTTTCAACCATTTCAGTAATAGGCGGTTTTATCATCATAATTAATCTCTCCTTTTATTTAATATACTTAATATTTCATCTGATGCGTCTTCTACAATTTTATTTACTACAACATAATCATATTTATCTTTTTTTGTAAGCTCCCATTTTGCAGCATTTATCCGGTCTTCAATTTCCTCAGGAGTTTCTGTATTCCTACCGATCAGCCGTTCGCGAAGTACATCTATATTTTCGGGAGCAATAAAAATATATACGGCTGACGGATATTTCTCTTGAAGATTCAATGCGCCCTGAACATCAATTTCCAAAAGCACATCTTTTCCTTCATCCAATTTTTCATTAACATATTTAACAGGAGTGCCGTAGTAGTTATCGTTATAGACTGCCCACTCCATGAATTCGTTATTATCAATCATCCTCTTAAATTCATCAACAGATTTAAAAAAGTAAGTTTCACCCTCAATATCGCCGTTTCTAGGAGCTCTTGTGGTAGCAGATATTGACGGAACAATGTCTGAATTATCAGCTAACAGTTTTTTTAGCACTGTTCCTTTACCAACACCGGATGGGCCTGAAACAACGATTAAAAGACCTCTTTTATTCATCGTCATCACCGCCGTCTTCAATGTTTTCATCACCGGATTTCGGTTCTGCCCTTCCGGCGATAGTTTCTGTTTGTATAGCCGATAGGATAATGTGGTCGCTGTCAGTAACAATAACTGACCTAGTGCGTCTTCCGCAGGTTGCGTCAATTACCATACCGCGTTCTTTTGCTTCCTGAATAATTCTTTTTATCGGCGCGGAATCAGGGCTTACAATTGCTATAACCCTTGAGCCTGATACAATGTTTCCAAATCCAACATTTATAAGTTTCATATTAGCCTCGCTTTTATTCAATATTTTGTATCTGTTCTCTTATCTTTTCAATTAATGATTTCATTTCTACAACAATTTTTGATAAGTCTATATCATTGCATTTTGAACCAATAGTGTTGGTTTCTCTGTTCATTTCCTGAACTATAAAGTCAAGTTTCTTTCCTATTGGTTCTGATGAATTAAGAGCGTTTTTAAATTCTTTGATATGGCTTTTAAGTCTGACAGTTTCTTCATCAACGGCAACTTTATCAGAAAAAATTGCGACCTCGGTTAAAATTCTGCTGTCATCTGCTCCGCTTTCCAGCTCAGATAATGCGTCGCGCAGTCTTTTTTCAAGTCTTTCTTTATATTTAGTTATAGTTTCAGGAGAAAGTTTTTCAACTTTTTCAACTTCTGACGACAGAATATTTAAATGTTCTAAAATGCTGTTGTTGAGCCTGCTTCCCTCGTTAATACGCATATTCAAGAAATCTTCAAGAGCAGCGTCCAGCGCGGTATTTATCATATTTAAAATTGCTTCTTCATCAATTTCTTTGTATTGAACTTCAAATATATCAGAAAGCGAGCACATGGATGACATTGAAATATCATCTTTAACACCAAAATCGGATAATTCACGCAAATTATTTATGTACGATTCTGCTAGAGGAAGATTTATTTTAACCTCTTTGCTGTCATCATTGATTTTATTTATGGAAACATAGACTTCTATTTTACCTCTTGAAATATTCTGAGATAATTTTGCACGTATGCTTTCTTCAAGAAAACTATAAATTCTCGGAGTTTTTATAGTATAATCAGCATATCTGTGGTTGACGGACTTAATTTGGATTTTAACTTCATATAAATCGTCAAATGTCATTTCGGCTCTGCCAAAACCGGTCATACTTTTTATCATAATTCTACCTCATAACAAATTATTTTTACAGCTTGATTTATTAACAAGAATATAGTATAATCTAAATAAATAAAAATTATCTTGTATATTACAGTATAAATTATCATTATTTTGCTTATCTATCTTTTAATTATACCATATTTTTTATTGATTGCCAATAGTTAAGAAGTGTTGTAATGAAAATGTAACATTAAAATAATATATATGTAATTATAATGTAATTAAATTGTTAATGTATTATTCGGATTAAATTGGCAATTCACGGGAAAATAAAGCATTGTTAACAATTTGTTAACAATTTTAGCAAACGCCTGATATGACGTTGTTATAGATGTATTAATATTCAATAAATTGGGCAGTTTCTTCAATTATAGCCCCTAATTCTATTGACAGATTTTCGGAAAAGCGGTATAATCGTCACATAGTTTCAAAAGTTAAACGCAGAAATTTGGCCGTATAAATGTTATTTGGCCGGTCTTATTTTTGTTGCTTTTTGAAACTGATAGTCAAAATTTATGCAGAAAGGGGTTGTGGTTTAGAATAGCGCATAGACGTATATTCGAAATTTTTGGAGGTTTTTTGTTTTGAGTTTTGGAAAGAGTTTTAGAAGAATTGTTGCAACACTATTAGTATTGATGACAATTTCTACTTTTATAATACTACCTACATATGCCGATTACGATGAGATCGATGAACCGGCTCAATACTATGGTGTTGTTCAAGTCTCAACACTTAATGTTAGACAAAGCGCATCAATGGACGCCGGTGTAATCACCACGCTTCCGTATGGTACAAGAGTTAGAGTTAATTGGATTGAACCCGGCTGGGTTTGCGTTGCATATAATAATGATGGACTTATTGGTTATGTTTCAGCTGACTATCTTTCTGTTTACGACGGAACGATACCTGAAGCAAGTGAAGGCGGTCAGGCTGTTTGCGATATAGCGGCACAGTTCCTTGGGGTTCCATATGTATGGGGCGGCACTTCACCTAACGGATTTGACTGCAGCGGATTGGTTCAGTATGTATATGCACAGTTAGGATTTAAATTGGCTCGTGTAGCTGACGACCAAATGAAAGAGGGTATTCCTGTTTCAAGAGATCAGTTAATGCCTGGTGATATAATTGGATTCAGCAGTTCAGGTCTTGGCGGATATGCTTCTCATATCGGAATATATGTTGGTGACGGAATGATGATTCACGCGCCGCATACAGGCGATGTTGTTAAATATACCAGTATTAATTCTGATTATTATGCTTCGCGTTTCGCTGGTGCAAGAAGAATTATTTATTAAGTTTAATATTAAGACGAGGGCGACCTAATAGGCCGTCCTTTTTGTTCATGAATTATATTAATATAATATAAGTTTATTTAGGAGAGTATAACATGACGATTGAGGAGTTAAACAGAGCGATTAAGTCTTATACTATACCGCGGGTATTTTTCTTTTTTGGTGAGGAGACATATTTGCTGGAAAATAAAATAAAATCTATAAAGGATAAAATTGTCCCTAAAGATTTAGTAAGTTTTAATTTTTCATATTTAAACTCGGATAAGATAACACCGGATGAAATAATTGAAGCTGCTGAAATTTTTCCTCAGGTTTCGGACAGGCGTCTTGTTGTTGTGAAAAACAGCGGTTTGTTTTCTAATCTGACGACAGGTAATTTTAAAAGTATTAAAGAATATATATTAAATCTTCCGGAATATGTATGCTTGATATTTTGGGAGGATGGGTTTGATCCTAAAAAAGTTAAATCAATGAAGTTTATTGAAGAATGCGGCGGCGGGATAGTAAATTTTGAATACTTGCCGGTAAACAAACTTGAAGTTTGGGCTGAGAAACAGCTTGAAAAAGCAAACAAAAGAATAATTGCCCGGGATTTAAGTTACTTTGTAAGAATATCAGGTCAGTCTTTGACAAAGTTAAGCCAGGATATAAAAAAATTGATTTTGTATTTGGGTGATGAGCGTCATAAGGTAACAAGGGATGATATAGACGCAGTAGTCACGAAATCTGCAGAGGTTCAGGTTTATGATATATTTAATAAAAACATTATAGGCGGACGCGGAGATAAAGCCAAGGAGCAATTGAAACATTTAAAAACTGATAATGTTTCACCTACTATGGTAATGAGTATTATTTTAGACCAGTTATATGAACTGCTGATGTGCAAGCTGTTAAAACAGGATGGTATGACAGCGGGAGAAATGCTTGAATACTTTGACAGGCGCCCTCCGATTTTTGCAGTAAATAAAGCTATTGATAATGGTATGAGATATAGTGAAAGTTATTTGAAAAAAATGGTCGATAAAGGTTTGAAATATTCAATTGATATGAAGTCAGGCAGGATGGGACAATGGGATGCTGTCGAGCTTTTTGTATCTGAATTAATAAAAAAAGATTAAAGTCTATGTATTTAATAATATAAATATATTGGCAGGGGGTGAATATAATGGAAAATGGCGTTATAATGCAGTATTTTGAATGGTATCTTCCGCCTGACGGAAACCATTGGAATAGATTAAAGAATGATGCAAAACATCTGTCTGACATAGGAATAACTGCCGTGTGGCTTCCTCCGGCTTATAAGGGAGCTAACGGAATATTTGATGTTGGATACAGTGTTTACGATATGTATGATTTAGGGGAGTTTGACCAAAAGGGGTCGGTTTCCACTAAGTATGGGACTAATAAGGAATATATTGAAGCTGTAGATGAGCTTCATAAATATGGTATTGATGTTTATGCGGATATAGTTTTCAATCAAAGAATAGGTGCTGACGGAACAGAGATTGTCCGGGCTATTGAGGATAACCCGCAAAACAGAGAACAGCAGACTTCAGGTATTGAAGAAATTGAAGCATGGACGAGATTCGATTTTTTAGGAAGAAATAATACATATTCGGATTTTAAATTGGATTGGAAGTGTTTTCACGGCGTAGATTATGATGAGAGAACAAAAAGAAGTTCAATATTTTTGTTTGAGGGTAAACACTGGGACGAAAATGTTGACAGAGAATTGGGTAACTATGATTATTTGATGGGGGCTGACACCGATTTTGATTATCAGCCGCTTAAACAAAGTTTATTTGATTGGATTGATTGGTATGTCGATACAGCAAATATTGACGGTTTTAGAATTGACGCAGTAAAACATATAAAATTTGAATTTTTTAAAGAGTGGCTGTCTTATATAAGAAACAGTAAAAAAAGAGAATTTTTTGCAGTTGGTGAATATTGGAGCAAGGATTTAGCCAGGCTTCAAAACTATCTCGGAATTTGTGAGAATGCTATGTCTCTGTTTGATGTTCCGCTTCATTTTAAATTTTTTGAGGCTTCAGCCAGTGACGGAAATATGGATATGTCAAAGCTTCTAGATGGAACTTTAGTGTCGTCTGAGCCGACAAAAGCTGTAACTTTTGTAGAAAATCATGATACCCAGGAGGGTCAGGCGCTCCAGTCTGCGGTTTTAAATTGGTTTAAACCTTCAGCATATGCTGTCACATTGCTGCGTAATGAAGGTTATCCCTGTATATTTTATGGAGATTATTATGGTGTTCCATCCCATAATGAAAAACCATTCATGGATATTTTGGATAAGCTTTTGTGGTTAAGAAAAGAAAAAGCTTTTGGTTCTCAAAACGACTATTTTGACGACTTTGATGTGGTTGGATGGACAAGGGAAGGCGACGACGAACATATAGGAACCGGACTTGCGGTTTTGATTACTGATAAGCGGGGCGGTGTTAAGAAAATGTATATAGGAAAAAGACATGCGGGAAAGATTTTTTATGATTGTATAGGAAATTGTGCTGATACTGTAACAATTGATAAAGAAGGTTATGGTGTTTTTGAAGTTTCTGACGGTTCCGTTTCGGTTTGGATATTAAAAAATGAATAATATACTAAAAAATCTTTGTTAATTTTGTTCATAATATTTGACAAAACTCTTATAATGTGTTATTCTAAGTAGCGGTATAAGCGGATACGGTTTAAACCGTTTAATTGGAGGTGAGGGTTTGGCGGACGAACTAAAGCTGATTAAAAAAGCGCAAAAAGGTGACGTTGAAGCTTTTGAGAAGATTATTACTGAGTATCAGTCTATTATATATAATATAGCTTTTAGATTTGCCGGAAATGCTGAGGATGCGGCCGATATGTCGCAGGAAGTTTTTCTGAAAATGTTTAGAAATATAAACTCGTTTCAATTTAAGTCAAAGCTCTCAACCTGGATTTATAGAGTTGCAACAAACACTTGCCTGGATCAAGTGAAGAGAAAAAATCGGAATAATCCTGCTTATTCATTAGATGACGGGTTTGAGGACGGCGACGGAAGCTTTTTCTCAAATGAAATTGCAGATGATTCTCCCACACCTGATGAAGTTATTGAACAGGCTGAAATGAAAGACGTTATAAACCAGGCAATATCAGAATTGCCTGATGATTATAGAACTGTTATTATATTAAGAGATATACAAGGGCTTTCCTATGATGAGATTGCAGAGATAATTGAATGTTCTGTTGGTACCGTTAAATCAAGGATTAGCAGAGGAAGAAGAAATTTAAGAGAAATTTTATCTAAAGACAGGGAACTTTTTGATAAGTATTTCGTCTAACAAAATGTAGACGGATATATGTCTGAATATACAATATATTGGATTTTATTAATTGAATATTTCAGTGTATATTTTTGTATATTCGTTCAATTTTACTATAATGTATATAGGAAGGAGGGGTATAATGTCAGATTACGAAAAGGATGATGAGCTTCGCCGTAAGTATGGTGAGGTTATGGACAGTATTGCGGACGATATTCGTCAGATAAATGTAAACAAATCTGAAAAGATTGTTCTTGACGAAAAAGCTGATGATATTTCCGAAAATACCGAAGATATTTTAAGCGGATTTGAATCTGCCGGCGGAAGCGATGCTATCGAAAACAACGATGTGAAACATGATTATTCTGACAATAAATTTTTGGAGAGTATAAGCAGAATCGATTTTGACAATCCAGACGAAGTATTGCGGAGTATTGATTCTGGAAATGATGAATTTAAAAATTTATCAGACTTTAACGAACCGGATTTTGATGCCCCGCATTACAGTGTCCCTAATCTTGATAATAATGTGTCAGGAGTTTTGGAGTCGAATGATGAATTTGATATTCCTGAGGATTATCCTGATACTTTGAGTTGTGATGAATGTGTAGATTTATTGTATGACTATTTGTCTGACTCAACTGATGATGTTGAAAACATGTCTATAAAAGCTCACCTTAGAAATTGTGAGATGTGCAGGGTTGAGCTTGATGATATAAGAGATATGATTGGCGTTATGAGCAGTTCGCCGAGGTTGACTCCTCCGGCTGACTTGATATCAAGTATTCATAGTGAACTGGTATCTGCGGCTCCGGAAGTCAAGTACGAATATGAAGTTATTAAAGCAAGCGGAGTTTTAGGCGCCGGTCCGATTGATAAATTAACAGCGGCATTTGAAACAGCGCGGCATAAAGTTGACCATTTTATAAGACATGCAAATTGGAGGATTCTTGCTCCGGCGGCACTTAGCGCTGTTTTGGTTGTAGGCGTGGCTTCAAGCGGCTTATATCAAGTAATGAAGTCTTCTGATGAAGTATATGATTTTTCTGATAATGCCGCTATAGAGAGTGCAAAAGCTACTGCTAAACCCAGCGCCAGCGGGCTTGACGATTATGTTGGAGGAAGAGCGTCAGAATCTTCGCCAAGAACCACATCGGCTCCCAGAGCGTCTTCTGTTCCCGGAAATTCAACTTCACCGAGAACTACAGCTAGGCCATCAGCCGGAAGTTCTTCAGGGCTGAACATTGGTTCAAGTACTCCGAGCAGCAGTTCTTCTAATAAATCTACATCGTCTAGCACATCTGGCAGCGGAAGTACAAATAAAAATACGACAAAAAGTAATTCTAACAGCGGTAGTTCAAATAAGTCAAATACTTCCAGCTCTACAAATAAAAACAACACAAGCAGCTCAAGCAATAAAAATAATACGGCTGCGGCAACTCCGGCTCCTAAAGCTTATGTTACTCCGAAGATAATTTTGCCGGATATTACGTCAGCTATGACACAAGGAACACGCTCAGGACAGGATAATAATTTAGTTATACCTGAAAATCCTGCGCCTGAAAAGTTTGAATATACTCCCAGTGACGATTCAGGAGGTCAGGAGGAAGCAAATCAGCCTCAAACTCAGAATGAGTCCAACGATACAAATATTCCGAATACTCCAGCTGCTGAAACATCGGGCGGAGGAGGCGGAAGCGCAGCGGAATCAACAGCAACTCCGGAGCCTACTGAGAATCCAAAACCTACGCCTGAGGCTACTCCCGGTGCGTCGGCTCCAGTAGCAACACCTTCTATTACTGCAGAACCAAAACTGGGCAGAAATAGTAAGGGAGAAACTAAAGCATTTGCAGATAAATCAGAAAATATGGACGATGCCTCTGTAGTGAGCTGTGAGATTAAAGATAAAGCGGTATATGACGTTCTTATGAGTTCAGCGCTTGCTAACTGTTCAAAGATTGATGAGAACGGCGAGGTAACATTATACTTTACCGGCTCTGAATATATTGCATTTACTGATTTCTTAAAAGCTAACGGTTTAGAATATACTTTAGTTGTTCTTGGTAATAATGATGATGTAAAAGTGCTTGTCACAGGAGTAAACGTGACAGAATAATATGGTTTATAAAGGAATGGTCATTTGTGCTATTCCTTTTTTATTGGATTTTTTTGTTAATATATAATTTACAAAAAGTTTTTGTCTGTTAAATAGATTTTTATATTTTTATTGGGTATAATTATAATATTAAAATATATTAAAAATTGGGAGGCGGATAAAGTGGGAAATATTATATCTTACGTAAAAGAAAATGGTTTTCTAACTTTTGACGCTATGGACTTTAATGAGGTTGACAGCCTTGTTTTGTCACAGCTTTCATATCTTTGCTTTGATAGTTTTATAGAAAGTGTTCCTAAATTTGATATAACATTTAAGAATTTAGCGGAAAAAGAAAATAGGAAAGAGTTATTTAAAAATATTCGTACTCCGAAACAAAATCATAGACTGCTTGACGCAGTTGCGGAGAGTGAGCGGTTTGGAAACATTGGTATTGGAATTTATGTCAATGAAATAGAAAAAGAAATAGAAAAACAATTTTCCGCTGTAACTTTCAAATTATCATCAGAGAAATATTATATAGCATTTCGCGGCACGGATAAAAGTCTGATTGGCTGGAAAGAGGATTTTAATATGTCTTATCTTAAAAACGTTCCGGCTCAGGATTCCGCTCTCTGTTATTTTAAATCTGCTGCTGAAGAGCTTGACGGCGTGTTCATATTGGGCGGGCATTCTAAAGGAGGAAATTTGTCCGTCTATGCTGCGGCTAATGCTGATGAAGACGAATTTTTGAGAATAGAAAAAATATATAATCATGATGGGCCGGGATTTAGAGATGATACTTTAAGCCAAGAAAAAAGGTCTAAACTTTCGGATATAGTTTTGAAAACGGTACCTAAAGCGTCTGTTGTTGGACTCATGCTTGAAAGTGATTCAAAATATAAAGTAGTATTCAGCAAGTCCTTAGCCTGCAATCAGCATAATCCGTTTACATGGTCGGTTAAAGCTGATAGTTTTGTATTCATAAAAGAAACGGATATGTTTTCGAGATTTTCTAAAACTGCTGTTGATAAATGGCTTGAGAATAATGATGATGAAACTGTGAGCGGTCTGATTAATTATGTATATGATTTGATTAAGGCGACAGGAAGTGATACTGTGGCTCAGTTAATAAAAAATTGGAATAAAAATATAAGACTTATTTATAATGAAATAAAAATTTCGGATCCGGAGCTTAAAAAGTTAGCAGTCAAGGCTCTGCATGATTTTATAGTAATTTTTAAGGATATTTTAAAAGGGAAAAGAAAATATAGTGATGCGAAAACTTGTTCTGAAGTCAGTATATCAAGCAAATAAATTCAGGGGCGTTTAATTCATATTTGAATTAGACGCTTCGTTTTTATATTAACTATTATAATATGCTTGTGGTTCGCAGTCAATGAATAAAATTTATGTATTAAAAGTTAGTTTATTTGTGTGTATACGACTTTATTTATTGTTTATTATAAAATATCTTATTATTGTTTTTCTAAAAACATACTTTTTGTATTAGTTTACATAAGCATTCAATTTGCATCCCGTTATGTTACGTTTATAGCACAATTTGTTATTATTGCTTATTTTTGATTGAAATTTTAGTTAAAAATGTCAGCGTATAATATATCTATTTTAATGCTGCAAAAATAATTCAAGAAAAACTGCGTATAAGATTGACAAAAGATAAATTTATGTTTAAAATACTATATGTATGTAAAATTATAAAATATTATGACAATTCTGCTGAAAAGGAGCTTTTGTATGAGTATAAAGAGACTGTTTGTAGAAAAGAAAAAAGGTTTCGATATAGAGGCCGAAGAGCTTAAATCTGACCTTGTTGAAAATTTAGGTCTGAGCGGCCTTACCGGTGTTCGTGTTATAAACCGTTATGATATTGACGGTATCAGCGATGAAGAACTTCAAAAGGTGCTTCCCAGTGTTTATGCGGAACCGCAGGTAGACAATGTTGAATTTGAAAATATAGAAATACCAAGCGGTGATAAATATTTTGTTTCAGAATACCTGCCGGGTCAGTTCGACCAAAGAGCCGACAGTGCGGCACAATGTACTCAGATAATGACAGAAGGTGAAAAACCGGTTGTCAGAACCGCTAGAATTGTTATTTTGTCAGGTGATATTAGTGATGATGAGTTAAAGGCTGTTCAGGAATATTGTATCAACCCTGTTGAGTCGCGTTTGGCGTCTATGGAAAAGCCGGATACCTTAGCCGACAACCTTGAAGAGCCGGCTGACGTTATGATTGTTGACGGTTTTATAGATATGAATGATAAAGAGCTTGAACAGATGATTGCAGATTTGGGTCTAGCAATGGACTATGATGATATAAAATTCTGTCAGGACTATTTTAAAAATACTGAAAAAAGAAATCCGAGTTTGACAGAGATACGTATGATAGACACATATTGGTCTGACCATTGCCGTCATACAACATTTTCTACAAAACTTAATAATGTTAAAATTAAAAATGAGTTTATTAAGTGTGTATATAACGATTACCTGGAATCAAGAAAGTTCGTATATGGTGAACGCAAAAAGAATATCTGTCTTATGGATGTTGCTACTATTGCCGCTAAAGAGTTAAAAAAACGCGGTATACTAACCGCTCTTGATGAGAGTGAAGAAATAAACGCCTGCTCAATTGAAGTTGAAGTAAAGATGACTGACGGTACCAGTGAAGACTGGCTGGTTATGTTTAAGAATGAGACGCATAATCACCCGACTGAAATTGAGCCGTTCGGCGGCGCTGCAACCTGTCTCGGAGGCGCTATCCGTGACCCGCTGTCAGGCCGCTCATATGTCTATCAGGCAATGAGGGTTACAGGTGCGGGCGACCCGAGAAAAACATTAAAAGAAACAATGGAGGGTAAGCTTCCTCAGCGCAAACTGGTTATTGGAGCTGCTGAGGGCTATAGCTCGTATGGAAACCAAATAGGTCTTGCTACAGGCGGAGTAACCGAAATATATGACGAGGGATATGTTGCTAAGCGTATGGAAATCGGCGCTGTAATTGCTGCCGCTCCAAAGAAAAATGTTATACGTGAAGTTCCTGAACCTGGAGATGTGGTGATTTTACTTGGCGGAATGACAGGCCGTGACGGCTGCGGAGGAGCTACCGGCTCGTCAAAAGCCCATGACAGTTCGTCTTTAGAGACCTGCGGCGCTGAAGTACAGAAGGGTAATCCGCCGGTTGAGAGAAAGCTGCAGAGATTATTCAGAAAGAATGAAGTTACCACACTGATAAGACGGTGTAATGACTTTGGTGCCGGAGGCGTTTCGGTTGCCATTGGCGAGTTGGCTGACGGACTTAATATAAACCTTGATAATGTGCCTAAAAAATATGAGGGTCTTGACGGAACAGAGCTTGCTATTTCTGAGTCTCAGGAGCGTATGGCTGTTGTTGTAAGAGCTAAAGACGCTGAAAAGTTTATTGATGAAGCTGATAAGGAAAATCTCGAAGCTGTAGTTGTAGCGGAGGTTACTGAATCGCCCCGCCTGGTTATGAACTGGCGCGGTGATGTTATATGTGATATTTCAAGGGAATTCTTGAATACCAACGGCGCTGAAAAAAATGCTGATGTTGAGATTGCGGTTGATAATTTCTCGTCCGATATGTTTGAATTTGAAACAAAGGGCAATGACTATAAAGAGAAGATTCTAAATTTAATGAGTGACCTGAACGTATGCTCACAAAAGGGTCTTGTTGAGAGATTTGACAGCACTATTGGAGGAAACTCCGTGTTTATGCCGTATGGAGGAAAGTATCAGCTTACGCCGCAGCAGAATATGGTTGCAAAGATTCCAGTGCTGGGAAATGAAACCAATACTGCAACTGTTATGTCTTATGGTTATAATCCGAAAATATCAAAAGCAAATCCTTTTATGGGCGCTGTTTATGCGGTTGTGGATTCGGTTACTAAAGCTGTATGCGCCGGTGCGGATTATAAGGATATTTATTTAACGTTCCAGGAGTATTTTGAAAAACTTGGAAACGATCCAAAGAGATGGGGAAAACCTCTTGCGGCGCTTCTTGGCGGTTATTATGCCCAGGAGAGTTTGTCTATGGCGGCAATAGGAGGAAAGGACTCAATGTCGGGTTCTTTTAATGATATTGACGTTCCGCCTACACTTGCGTCATTTGCAGTTGCGCCGCTTGACGCTTCAAAGGCTGTATCCAGTGAATTTAAAAATGCCGGAAACCTGGTATTTTTGGTTAAGCCTAAGTATGACGAAAATAATCTGCCTGATTTCGATAGTTTAAAACAGCTCTATGATATGTTATACATGATGATTTCAGACAGTAAAATTAATCTGATAAAGAGTGTTTATGCTGTTGGATACGGCGGTGTTATGGAAGCCGTTTGCAAGATGGCGATGGGAAATAAACTAGGGTTTGAATTTACCGAGTGCTGCGATAAGTCTGAATTGTTTAAGGCTTTATACGGAAGCGTAATTATTGAAGTTGACGGATTAAAGGCAAACGGTTCTTTGGGCGGTATGCTTGAAACTGTTAAGCTGGGTCATACAACAGACGACGGCGTCATAAAGATTGAAAATGAAAGTATAAGTATTGATGAGATTGTTTCAGCATGGCAGAAACCTCTTGAAAGCGTTTATCCAACAAAGTCAAAATATGAGGATGCTGGAATGAAAAAGTTTGACTGTTCTGAGAGAAATATTTCTGTGCCGGCTGTAAAGGTTGCTAGACCAAAAGTGTTTATTCCGGCTTTTCCGGGCACGAATTGTGAGTATGATTCCGCCCGCGCTTTTGAAAGAGCGGGAGCGGAAGCTGATGTTCAGATTTTCAGAAATCTGAAACAGTCACATGTTGAAGAATCTATCGAAAGATTTGTGAAATCTGTCAATGAAGCGCAGATTATAATGATTCCCGGCGGTTTCAGCGGCGGAGACGAGCCTGATGGTTCTGGTAAGTTTATTAAAGCGGCTTTTGAAAATGAGAAGTTAAAAGAAGCGGTTATGGAGCTTTTGAATAATAGAGACGGATTGATTCTTGGTATTTGTAACGGTTTTCAGGCGCTTATAAAGTTAGGGCTTGTTCCGTTTGGTGAGATAAGAAAGATAGACGATACCTGTCCTACACTGACATTTAATACTATAGGAAGGCATGTATCTCAAATTGTGTCGACTAGAATTTCGTCTGTAAAATCTCCGTGGCTGTCTGGAGTTAATTTGGGCGAGATACACCAGATTGCAGTATCCCATGGTGAGGGCAGATTTGTTGCCAGCCCGGAAATAATCGCGGAAATGGAAAAGAATGGTCAGATTGCTACACAGTATGTTGATTTTAACGGTGAACCGACTTATGAGATGCCGTATAATCCGAACGGTTCTTATTATGCTATAGAAGGTATTACAAGTCCTGACGGAAGAGTGTTTGGTAAGATGGGTCATTCTGAGCGTATCGGGGAAAATGTTTATAAAAATATAACCGGTAATATAGACCAAAAAATATTTGAAAGCGGAGTTAAATATTTTAAATAGTATAAGGAGAAAACCATGTCATATTATGAAGCGTCCGAATTCCTTAAAACAAAGACTAATATAAGACCTAAAACGGCGGTAGTTCTAGGGTCGGGTTTGTCAGAACTGATTGATATGGCAGAAGTAGATACAATCATACCATATTCTGAAATACCCGGGTTTCCTGAGTTAAATAATACTTATCATAAATGCCGGTCTGTTTTTGGAAAACTTTCAGGAAAAGATATATTGATTATGCAGGGAAGAATCCACTATTATGAGGGATTTTCAATGCAGGAATTAGTTTTTCCTATACGAATGATGAAGTATCTCGGTATAGAGACGGTTATTTTGACTAATGCCAGCGGAGCTATAAATACTGATTTTGTTCCTGGTGATTTAGTTATGATTGAAGACCATATTAAACTAGGTTTTGATTCTCCTCTTCGCGGCAAAAATCCCGATGAGTTTGGAGAAAGATTTTTTGATATGTCAAACGCATATACATCCGGTCTTAAAGAATTGGCTCTAAGCGCTGCTGAGAAAGAAAACATTAATCTTAAAACAGGTGTTTACGGATATATGACCGGACCTCAGTTTGAGACTCCTGCTGAAATTAGAATGCTGAGGATAGCGGGCGCTGATATTGTTGGTATGTCAACGGTTCCTGAGGTTATCGCCGCTTGTCATTGCGGTATCAAAGTCCTGGGATTATCGGGAGTATCAAATATGGCGGCGGGAATTGAGAACGGCGGGTTCAATACAGAAGTAATTGAAAATGCCGAACCGGTGTTTAGTGATAAAGTTAAAAGGCTGATTGAGAGAATTATTTGTGATATAAATTAGGAGATGATGATATGGACAGAATTGCAAGTTTCAGCGTTGACCATAGAAAAATAAAACCATGCGTATATATATCTAGAATAGACGGAGATATAACAACATATGATATGCGTATGAGAAAGCCGAATACTGGAGACCTTTTAAGCAATTCAGCGCTGCATTCACTGGAACATATGTTCGCTACTCTTATCAGAAATTCGGAAATCAGCGGCGACGTTATATATTTTGGGCCTATGGGCTGCCAAACCGGATTTTATCTGCTTATTAGAAATGCTGATAATCAGCAGGTCATTGATATAATAAAAGAAACTTTAAGAAATATAATTATATATGACGGAGAGATGCCGGGCGCCAGTGAGATAGAATGCGGTAACTATAGAAATTTAGATATGAATCTGGCGAAAGTTGAAGCTGAGAAATATTTAGAAGCTATTAAAGATATAGGCGTTGACGATTTGGTATATGAAACCTGAGGAGAAATAATAATGGGAAATATTTTGATTAAAAATATTACTGCTGTAACAATGTCAGACAGCTCAGGAGTGATTGAGAACGCTTATATTGTTATAAACGGAAATCTGATAGAGTATATAGGAAAAGAAAAGCCTGAGACAGAAGATTTCGATTATGTGATAGACGGAGAGAATAAAGTTGTTATGCCGGGGCTTGTAAACACACATACTCATTTAGCGATGACTTTGCTTAGAAGCTATGCTGATGACATGAATTTGCAGGATTGGCTGTTCAACAAGATTTTTCCGTTTGAAGATAAGCTCATGGCAGACGATATTTTAAAGGGCAGTGAAATAGGCGTTGATGAAATGCTCGCCGGAGGAACCACTTGTTTCAACGATATGTATATGTTTCAGGCTGAAACGGGCAGAGTTGCGCTGAAAAAGGGAATACGAGCAGTTTTGAGCGACTGCGTGAATTTTGACGGCTACGATAGAAAAGTTAAACTAATGGAAACAATGGCTGAAGAGTTTAAGAATGAGGATTTAATAAGCTTCACTTTCTCACCTCATGCTATCTATACATGTAGTTTTGACGTGCTTAAAAAGTGTTCGGATTATGCAAAATCTAATGATATGAGTATTCATACTCATTTGGCGGAGACCCAGACGGAGTTTGACGACTGTGTTAAAGAGCGCGGTATGACGCCAACTGAATACATGGAAACAACGGGTATTTTTGACAGCCCTACTATTGCGGCTCATTGTGTGTGTATGACGGATAATGATTTAGAAATATTAAAAAAACATAATGTAAGCGTTGTGCATAACCCAATAAGCAATTTAAAGCTTGCTTCAGGAGTCGCTCCTATAACTAAGATGATTGATATGGGGATAAATGTGGCTCTGGGGACTGACGGAGCGTCCAGCAATAATAGCTTGGATATGTTTGAAGAAATGAAAGTTGCTGCTATTTTGCATAAGGGTATCACCCTAGACCCAACTGTTATGAATGCCTGGACAGTTTTGAAGATGGCTACGGTAAACGGTGCTAAGGCGCTGGGGTTTGATAATTTGGGAGTTTTAAAACAAGGATATTTGGCTGATATGATTATACTTGATTTTAACTCTCCTCATCTTATGCCGAATAATAATACTGTTTCAAATTTAGTTTACGCAGCAAAATCAAGTGACGTTGAGTATACTATTGTAAATGGAAAATTAGTATATAACCGTCAAACAAAAGACAGATAAATATTTTTTATAAATCAGGAGGAATTAGGTATGGCACAAGTAGCAATTGTTATGGGAAGTAATTCGGATTTGCCGGTAGTTCAGGGAGCGATTGACCAGCTTAAAAGCTTTGGGGTTGATTTTGAGGCTCATGTTATTTCAGCCCACAGAACACCTCAGCGTGCTGAGGAATTTGCTAAATCAGCAAAAGAAAACGGTGTTAAGGTTATAATCGCAGCTGCCGGAAAAGCGGCGCACTTGGGCGGTGTAATCGCTGCTTATACTACTTTGCCGGTTATAGCACTTCCAATAAAGTCTTCGTTTATGGACGGGCTTGATTCACTTTTATCAATGGTTCAGATGCCAACAGGTATTCCTGTAGCGACTGTAGGAGTGAATGGTGCGGATAATGCAGGTATACTTGCAGTTCAGATGCTGGCTGTTTCAGATTCAGCGCTTGCAGAAAAGCTTGACAAGTTTAAGGCGGATATGGCTAAAGCGGTAGAGGAGAAGGATAAAAAGCTTCAAGACGAACTTTTAAACAAAGCATAATAAATTATTTTACTTAAAGATAAAAATCTATTTGGAGGATATGTGATGAGCGAAGCATATAAAAATGCAGGGGTAGATGTTGAGGCAGGGTATAGGTCTGTTGAACTTATCAAAGAACATGTAAAGAGAACAAATATTCCGGGTGTATTATCCGGTATAGGCGGATTTGGCGGTCTGTTTGAGTTGGGCGGCGAATATAAAAATCCGGTATTGGTATCAGGAACCGATGGAGTTGGAACAAAACTGAAACTGGCTTTTATTATGGATAAACATGAAACTGTAGGTCAAGATTGTGTAGCTATGTGTGTTAATGATATTGTCTGCGGAGGAGCAAAGCCTTTGTTTTTCTTGGATTATATTGCGGTAGGAAAAAATATTCCTGAAAAAATCGCCGATATTGTAAAGGGCGTTTCTGATGGTTGCGTTGCCGCAGGATGTGCGTTGGTAGGCGGTGAAACCGCTGAAATGCCGGGATTTTATGACCCGAGTGAATATGATTTGGCAGGGTTTTCTGTTGGTATAGTCGATAAAGAAAAAATTATCGATGGAGAAAATATTAAACCGGGCGATGTAATAATCGGTATTCAGTCTTCCGGAGTTCATAGCAACGGCTATTCTCTTATCAGAAAAGTATTTAATATAGATGACAGTTCTGAATGCGCCGAGGCTTTAAAAGCTTATGATGATGAGTTGGGATGTTCTGTCGGTGAAGCTCTTCTGGCTCCTACAAAAATTTATGTTAAGCCAATGCTTGCGGCTATTGACGCTGTTGATGTCAAAGCGGTTTCACATATCACTGGCGGCGGTTTTTATGAGAATATACCTAGAATGTTGAAAGACGGCACTAGAGCAAAAGTATATAAGGAAAAGTTTGAAGTATTGCCTATATTCAAGAAAATTCAGGAGAAGGGCGGAATATCAGAGCATGATATGTACAATACTTATAATATGGGTGTTGGCATGATGTTTGTTGTACCTGAAAGTCAGGCCGAAGAAGCTGTTAATGCTGTTAATGCAGCAGGCGAAAAAGCTTTTGTAATCGGAGAAATTACTGAAGGCGAAAAGGGTGTAGATATATGCTGAGAATAGGTGTTTTGGTTTCAGGCGGAGGCACAAATCTACAGGCGATTATCGACGCAATATCAAACGGTAAAATAACAAATGCGGAAATTGTTACCGTGGTTGGTTCGAGACCCGGAATATACGCGCTTGAAAGAGCAAAATTAAACAATATACCTTCTATTGTTATTTCAAGAAAAGCATTTAATTCATTGGAGGAGCATGATACTGCGGTTTGTGAACATATGAAGTATTGTGATGTTGACTTGATTGTCATGGCGGGTTATTTGAGCATTGTCGGTGACAAGCTCATAAACGAATTTAATAATAAAATAATAAATATTCATCCGTCTCTTATCCCATCGTTCTGCGGTCCGGGATTTTATGGACTTAAAGTGCACGAAGCCGCACTTGAACGCGGCGTTAAGATAACCGGGGCTACTGTTCATATCGTAAATGAAGTATGCGACGGGGGGCCGATATTGCTTCAAAAAGCTGTAGAGGTTAAACCCGGCGATACTCCGGAAGTGCTGCAGAAGAGAGTAATGGAAGAAGCTGAGTGGGAAATATTACCTAAGGCTATAGATTTGATTGCGAACGGAAAAATATAAATTTTGGAGGCTAATCTGATTATGAAAATTATTGATTTATCCCAAGAATTAAAAGAAAATACATATCCCGGCAGGGGAATTATTGTCGGTAAATCTCAGGATGGAAAGAGTGCGGTTTGCGCTTACTTTATAATGGGCAGGAGCGCTAACAGCCGTAATCGTGTATTTGTTGAAGATGGAAACGGAATCCGCACAAAAGCTTTTGACGAATCAAAACTGGAAGACCCGTCCCTTATAATCTATGCCCCTGTAAGGGTTTTGGGTAATAAGACAATTGTCACAAACGGCGATCAGACTGATACAATATATGAACTTATGAATAAACAGATGACCTTTGAACAGGCGCTTAGAACAAGGGAGTTTGAACCTGATTCTCCAAACTATACCCCTAGGATTTCAAGTGTTATGAAAGTGAGCGATGGGGATTATAACTATGCTATATCCATCTTAAAAAGTGCAGACGGCGACCCTTCTTCATGTCAGAGATACAGCTTTGCTTATTCAAATCCTATAAATGGAATCGGTCATTTTATCCATACGTATAAATGTGATGGAAACCCGCTTCCAAGTTTTGAGGGAGAACCTAAAAAAGTGGAAATACCTAATTGCATTGATGAGTTTTCAAAAATGATTTGGGAGAGCCTTAATGAGGATAACAAAGTTTCTTTATTTGTTAGATATATTGATATAAAAAGCGGCAAAACCGAGTCGAGGATAATAAATAAAAACGTATAACTGTATACGTGAAAGATTTTAGCAAACTTTGTATTCAATTTAGGAGGAAGATAAAGTATGAAAGAAATGGAACTAAAGTATGGGTGTAATCCTAATCAAAAGCCTTCGCGCGTATATATGGAAGACGGCAGTGAGCTTCCGATTACAGTTCTGTGCGGAAAGCCGGGCTATATAAATCTTTTGGACGCTCTAAACGGTTGGCAGCTTGTAAAGGAGCTTAAAAAGGCTACAGGGCTTCCGGCGGCTACATCGTTTAAGCATGTGTCACCGGCAGGAGCCGCAGTTGGGCTTGAGCTTTCCGATACGCTTAAAAAGATTTATTTTGTTGATGATACTATTCAAATGACTCCTTTGGCTAATGCTTATGCGAGGGCGAGAGGTGCGGACAGAATGTCTTCGTTTGGAGATTTTATTGCGCTTTCTGATATTTGTGATAAGGCTACCGCTCAATTGATCGCAAAAGAAGTGTCGGACGGAGTAATTGCTCCCGGATATGATGACGACGCTTTGGAAATTTTGAAAGGCAAGAAAAAAGGAAATTATAATATAATTCAAATAGATAAAGATTATATTCCATGCCCGATCGAAAAGAAACAGGTTTATGGAGTTACTTTTGAGCAAGGCAGAAACGAGCTTGACATTAATAAGGAACTTTTGTCAAACGTTGTCACAGAGAATAAAAATATTTCAGAATCACAGCTTCGTGATTTGATGATTTCACTTATTACTTTAAAATATACACAATCTAACAGCGTATGTTATGTTAAAGACGGACAGGCAATCGGTATAGGCGCAGGTCAGCAGTCTAGAGTTCACTGCACAAGGCTTGCCGGAAACAAAGCCGACGTATGGTGGCTGAGACAGGCTCCTCAGGTTTTAAATTTAGAGTTTGTTGACGGTCTGAAAAGGGCTGATAGAGATAATGCGATTGACGTTTATATTTCTGACGAGTATATGGATGTTTTAGCTGACGGCGTATGGGAAACCCGATTTAAAACAAAACCTCCGGTGTTTACAAAAGAAGAAAAGACAGAATGGCTGAAAAAGAATACAGACGTTTCACTCGGAAGCGATGCGTTTTTCCCATTTGGAGATAATATAGAAAGAGCGCATAAATCAGGTGTTACGGCTATTGCACAGCCGGGCGGTTCTATCAGAGATGACAATGTTATAGAAACCTGTAATAAATATGGTATGGCTATGGCGTTTACAGGTATACGCTTGTTCCACCATTAATATTAATAAATAATTAGTTGTTTAGAAATTGTTAAAAGCATTTGTACAATGTATAGAGTGTTAAAGGTTGTACGAAAAATATTTATTATCTTTCGAAAAAATTGGAGCATTACTTATATTAATGTTTTGTTTAGAAGTTTGTTGTATATAATTGTTTTTAACAGTGTATTAAAAAATTTTGTATTTAGTGATTTACGGCATAGTCAAAAGCGGCTATGCCTTTTATTTTTTATAAATTATAATTAAAGAGTGAGGTATAATGATTTTTGAAACAGAACGTTTAAAACTTAGAGAGCTAAATATAGGCGATTTTAAAGATTTGGCTGAAATATTACAGGATAAAAATGTTGTATATGCGTATGAGCATGACTTTTCTGACAGGGATGTGCATGAATGGATGGAGCGTCAGTTTAACAGATATTTAAAGTATGGTTTTGGATTGTGGGCAGTTGAGTTAAAGGGAAGCGGTGAGATGATAGGACAAGCTGGGCTTACCATTCAGCCGTATAATGAATCTGAGGTGTTGGAAATCGGTTACTTATTAAAGAAAAAGTTTTGGCATAAGGGGTATGCGATAGAATCGGCAATGGGATGTAAAGAATATGCTTTTGAAGTTTTGAAAGCGGATAAAGTATATTCTATTATAAAATCTGATAACTATCCTTCAATACGAGTTGCCAAGTCTATTGGGATGAGTAAAGAAAGTGAATTTTATACTCAGTATTATGGTACAAAAAGTTTACACTATTTATTTTCTGTAAGTAAAAAATAAAATACATATTATACTGAGTTTATATAGTAAAAATCCGTCTGAAATTATTTAAATAATTTGGTGAAAAAAGCCTTTTAATTGGATAAGTGTTATGTTATAATATTGGGCAAGCTATTAAAATGAGGTGTATTATGCTAGATATAAAGAAAGTTCAAATGTATACAGATGGAGCATGCAGCGGAAACCCGGGGCCGGGCGGTTATGGAACAATTCTGAGGTATGGGGAATTTGAGAAAAAATTGTCCGGCGGCGAGGCTCAGACCACTAATAACCGTATGGAGCTTATGGCTGTTATTGTCGGTCTTAAAGCTCTTAATCAAAAATGCTGTGTTGATATATACAGTGATTCCAAATATTTTATTGACGCAATTGATAAAGGCTGGGCAAAAAAGTGGAAAAGCAACGGATGGATGCGGAATAAAAAAGAAAAAGCTTTAAATCCGGACCTTTGGGAAGAGGTTTTAAGCCTTCTTGAAAAGCATGACGTTACTCTTCATTGGGTCAAGGGTCACAACGGACACCCGGAAAACGAGGAGTGCGACCGAATGGCAGTTGAACAATCTAAAAAATTTAGCTGATACAATTATTTTAAAAGCAAATAAATTACGGTAAATCTACTTTTCATAGATTGAGCGTATAAAAAGAAAGGTAGGAAAGAGTATGAGAATTTATGTTGACAATGCGGCTACTACTAAAATGAATGCCGCAGTCGCAGAGGAAATGATTCCGTTTATGACGGAATTTTACGGAAACCCATCCAGTATTTATTTGGAGGGCAGGGAGGCAAAAAGGGCCGTTGAAAAGTCGAGAGAACAAGTTGCAAAGGCTATTTCAGCGGAACCTAAAGAAATTTACTTCACAGGAAGCGGTACTGAAGCAGATAATTGGGCTGTTCGCAGTGCCGCGTCAGCTTATTCTAATAAAGGAAAACATATTATAACTAGCAGTGTGGAACATCATGCGGTTCTTCATACTTGTCAGGACTTGGAGAAACAAGGATATGAAGTGACTTATTTGCCGGTTGATGAATATGGCAGAGTTTCTGTGGAGGATTTAAGAAATTCAATTAGACCTGATACGATACTGGTTTCAATCATGTTTGCCAATAACGAGATTGGGACTATAATGCCTGTAAAAGAAATAGGCGCTGTGTGCCGTGAAAACGGGGTATTGTTCCATACGGACGCGGTTCAGGCAATAGGAATGTGTGAAATCAATGTGGAAGAGTTAAATATAGATATGCTTTCTTTGACGGCGCATAAGTTTCATGGACCAAAGGGAGCAGGGGCTTTATATGTGAGACAGGGTGTTAAACTTACGCCTTTTATTACCGGAGGAGCACAGGAACGCGGCAAACGCGCTGCAACTGAAAACGTTCCGGGAATTGTAGGACTGGGCAAAGCAATAGAGCTGGCTGCAGAGAATATTCCTGAGAGACAGAAAAAATTATCGGAACTCAGAGATTATTATATAGAAAAGGTTTTAAACAAAATACCATATTCAAGACTTAATGGTCATCCAAAGGACAGACTTCCGGGAAATGCAAACATCAGTTTTCAGTTTATTGAAGGTGAAGGAATGCTGCTTCGTCTTGACATGAAAGGGATATCGGCGTCAAGCGGAAGCGCTTGCACTTCTGGTTCTTTAGACCCGTCTCATGTGCTTTTGGCTATCGGGTTAAAACATGAAGAAGCTCATGGTTCGCTCAGAGTTTCTTTTGATGAAACAAACACGAAAGAACAGGTAGATTATATTGTTGATGAATTGGCTGATATAATAGAGCTTCTCAGAAATATGTCGCCTTTGTATGAAGATTTTATCAAAAATAATTAGTCAAAGGAGGAAAATATATGTATAGTGAAAAAGTTATGGATCATTTTTCAAATCCCAGAAATGTGGGTGAGATATCTGACGCCAATGCTGTTGGACAAGTTGGAAACCCAAAATGCGGGGATATAATGAAAATATATATGAAAATAAATGATGACACAAAAGTGATAGAGGATGTAAAATTTAAGACATTCGGATGCGGAGCGGCAATAGCCACTTCAAGCATGGCCACTGAACTTGTTAAAGGTAAAACTATTGATGAAGCATTGGAGTTAACTAATCAGGCGGTTGCAGACGCTTTAGACGGTTTGCCTCCGATAAAAATGCACTGTTCTAATCTTGCAGAGGAAGCAGTTCATGCTGCTCTTGCGGACTATTATGAAAGACATGGAATGGATACGTCTGAAATACCGCAGTGCACAGGCTGTTGTTCTTCGTGCAGTATTGAGCATGAAGGCGGCGAGGATTAAGCTATGTCAGAAAAGATTGTGATAGGAATGTCAGGCGGCGTTGACAGCAGTGTAGCCGCGGCGCTTCTAAAAGAGCAGGGATATGAGGTTATAGGCTTAACCATGCGCCTGTGGGACGGAGAAACAGTAGGTGATGTCTTTAGAGACGGAACCTGCTGTTCTTTGTCAGCGGTGGAGGACGCTAGACGAGTTGCATACAAATTAGGAATAGAATATCATGTTTTAGACTTTCGAAAAGAGTTTGAGAAATATGTTATTGACTATTTTGTGAATGAATATCAAAATGCCAGAACGCCAAATCCTTGTATAGCGTGCAATAAATTCCTGAAATTTGACGCTATGTTAAAAAAAGCCAAATTGCTTGGTGCAGAGCTGATTGCCACAGGCCACTATGCAAAGGTCTCCTATGATTCTTCATACGGCAGATATCTTTTGCGCCGTTCAATGGCTTCTGAAAAGGATCAGACATACGCTTTATATTCTTTAAATCAGGAACAGTTAAAGTCTATAAGAATGCCGCTGGGAGAAATTGACGGTAAGGCCCGGGTTCGCGAAATAGCAGAAAGGTTGGATTTGCCGACTGCTTCAAAACCAGACAGTCAGGAAATTTGTTTTGTGCCTGATAATGATTACGTGTCTTTTATAGAGCGCAGGACTGATAAAAAGCCTGAACCCGGAAACTTTATTGACGAATATGGGAATGTGCTGGGTAAACACAGCGGAATAACCCATTATACTATAGGTCAGAGAAAAGGGCTTGGAATAGCTTTTGGAAAGCCAATGTTTGTGACAAAAATCAATCCGCTGACTAATGAAATTACGTTGGGCGAGAAAGGCAGTGAATTTTCTGAAAGTTTGATTGCTGACAATTTAAATTTCATTTCATTTGAAAGTTTTAATGAGCCGTTTGAAGCTTTGGCTAAAATAAGATACAGTGCTGTTCCGGCTTCCTGCATGGTTTATCCATATGAGAATGATATGGCAAGAGTTGTTTTTGATAAACTGCAGAGAGCGGTAACGCCGGGTCAGGCTGTTGTATTTTATGAGAAAGACAGTGATATAGTAATTGGCGGCGGCACAATAAGAGAGGGGTGATTAAAATAGATTTTCTTAGTTTGAGACGAAGTATAATTGATAAAGAGTATAAGAACCTGAATGAAAGACAAAAAGAAGCTGTGTTTACGACTGAGGGGCCTATATTAGTGCTTGCCGGGGCAGGAAGCGGAAAGACCACTGTTATAATACATAAGATTGCTCATCTGATTAAATATGGAAAAGCATATATGAGCCAGCATATCCCGGATAATATAACTGAGCAGGAAATTGAATTTTTGGAATGGTATTTAAACGGTGAACTGGACGAGCTCACTCCTGAGATAGAGAATTATCTGTCCGAGGAGCCGGTTAAGCCTTACAATATTCTAGCAATAACATTTACTAATAAAGCTGCTGGAGAACTTAAAGCAAGGTTGGAAAAAAGCCTTGGAGCGGTTGGAAATGACGTTTTTGCAAGCACGTTTCATTCTATGTGCGTTAGGTTTCTGAGACGTGATATTGACAAGATAGGATACGAAAAGGCGTTTACAATATATGACAGTGCCGACCAGCAGACAGTTGTTAAAGAGTGCTTAAAAGAGCTTGAAATTGATGATAAAAAGTACCCGCCGAGAAAAGTTTTAAGCTTAATCAGCGGAGCTAAGGATAAGCTGATAGACGCTGATGAATATATGGACGGCTGTCAAAGCGACTATTATTTAAAAAAGGTTGCTGATATATACAAGCTGTATCAGAGAAAGCTCAAGAGCAACAACGCTTTGGATTTTGATGATTTGATAGTGCTGACAGTAAGACTGTTTGAAGAGTGTCCTGAAGTGCTTCAGTATTATCAGAATAAGTTTAAATATATTTTGGTGGATGAGTATCAGGATACTAACCATGCTCAGTATAGACTGGTAAGCCTTCTTGCAAATAAACATAAAAATTTGTGTGTTGTGGGAGACGATGACCAGAGTATATATAAGTTCAGAGGAGCCGATATACAAAATATTTTGGGATTTGAGCAGGAGTTTTCTAACTGCAAAGTGATAAAGCTTGAGGAAAATTATCGTTCTACACAGCATATTTTAGACGCCGCAAACAGTGTTATCAAACATAACGACGGCAGAAAAGGCAAAGAGCTTTGGACTTCAAACGGCGAAGGTGAAAAAATCAGCTTATACATAGCTGACAATGAACATAGCGAGGCGCAGTCTATAGTAGAAAATATATTAAATTTAAATGCAAATTTGAATGATACGGTTATATTATACAGACTTAATGCGCAGTCCCGTATTATAGAGGATACACTGTTGAGAAATGCTATTCCCTATAAAGTTCTAGGGGGCTTGAGGTTCTATGATCGTAAGGAAATTAAAGACATAAGCTCATATTTGAGGCTGATTGTAAATACCAATGATGATATTGCATTAAGAAGGGTAATAAATGAGCCGAAGAGAGGAATTGGAAATACCACTTTGGAAAGAGTGCATTCAGTATCGGTGCGGAACGCCTTAAGTATGTTTGAAGTTTGCGAGAGAGCCGATGAGTTTGACGAATTCAATTCTTCAGCGTCTGCCAAACTTAAAAAGTTTTCAGAACTTATAAATAATTTTAAACGTGAACTGGATGAAGGTATGGGGCTTGAGCTTTTTGTTAAACTTGTTATGAAAGGTTCGGGTATGATTGAGGCGTTAAGCACTGAAAAGACAGTTGAAAATCAAACCAGACTTGAAAACTTGGACGAATTTATTTCAATGGTTCAGGAAGCGGTCCGTGAAGATGAAGCAATAACTTTAGACCAGCTTTTAGAAAATATCTCACTGGTTTCGGATATAGATAACTATGATGAGGCACAGGAATGTGTGACGCTGATGACGCTTCACAGCGCGAAGGGACTGGAGTTTCCGAATGTGTTTTTAATAGGTATGGAGGAAAGTGTTTTTCCGAGCGCGAGGTCGTTTGGAGTTCAGGAGGAATTAGAGGAAGAACGGCGTCTATGCTACGTTGGGATAACTAGAGCAAAAAAGAGACTGTTCCTATCGGCGGCAAGACAAAGAACTTTATTTGGACAAACAAAGTATAATATGCCGTCGAGATTCCTTGAAGAAATCCCTGAAGAGCTTGTTGATAAGAAGATGGATACTCTGGCATATTCTGCGGGCAGTACAGAATCTTCGTACAAATATGCTGGTGAGACTAAAAATACATACGGCGGTTTTGGAGACAGCGGTTTCTTAAAGAAGGCGCCGGAGAAAACCTTGCAGGATGAAACCTCATATATTATTGGTGATAAGGTTAAACACAGAAAATTTGGTATTGGCACAGTTGTATCAGCTCAGCAGATGGGAAAAGACTGTTTGGTAGTCGTAGATTTTGAAAGCGTCGGTCAGAAGAAGATGATGGCCGCTTATGCAAACTTTGAGAGAGTGGAATAGTATATGTACAATGATTTTTCGCTGATTTATGATAGGTTTCAGGAGATAGATTATAGGGAATTTATAAATTTTTATATAGAGGTATTTAACCGAAATAATTATGAGCCGCATTCGATTATCGATCTAGGATGCGGCTCAGGAGAAATAACGGTTTTGCTCGGCAAAAAAGGCTATAGTGTAACAGGTATTGACATATCAAGCGATATGCTTTCTATAGCTCAAAATAAGGCCTTTGACAACGGCGTTGATATAACGTTTTTAAATCAGGATATGACTGAATTTAGTGTTTTAGATAAAGCGGACGCAGTTATATCTTCGCTTGATTGTATTAATTATTTGCCGTGTCTGAATGATGTGAAAGAAACTTTTAGTTGTGTTTATGAGAGCCTCAAACCAAATGGAATATTTATTTTTGACATCAACTCAGAATATAAATTAAGCAATATATTAGGCAATAATACTTTTGTATATCAAGATGATGAAGCATATTGTGTTTGGGAATGCGGTTATTTTCCTGAAGATAAAGTTACGAGTTTTGAGCTGAACTTTTTTGTGAAAGACAATTCAGGAAAATACGACAGATACTTTGAATATCAGGAAGAAAAATTGTATTCTGTACGAGAGCTTCAAAGTATAGCAGAAGAGGAAGGATTCAAAAAAACAGATGTTTTTTCTGACTTGAGTTTTGAAGAACCTAAACAAGACAGTGAAAGAATCTTTTTTGTTTTGCGGAAATAGATAGTGGCTATAATAAATTTAGATATGGGGTAACTTTTATAATATAAAAGTTCAGACTGTTGATAAAGTATGAAAGTATTTGATAACATTGGACAATGCTTTAAATCCACTCGTTCGAAGAGTAAACAGTCATCTTTACGTTTCAAGTAGAGCATATAGTGTTTTATAATCACATTCTTTACTTCAGTTATTTTTCAGGCAGCTGACTCATATGAGTTAGCTGCCTTTGTTTGTGTACTTTTCTCAAAATCACTTTTTCCATATGCTGACGTTCTAAACTATATTAATTTGAAATGTGTGAGGGAATATTAGAGCATTAGGATTTTTTCTTATCTTCTAGGCTGGATAATCTTAGTTTTATATATTAGAATTTAAAATATATTTTTTATAATATGACGCTCTGTTGTCATATTTAATATGATAATATATAGAAAAAGGATGGTGTTTATAGTGGCTTTTGATTTTAAAAAAGAATATAAAGAATTTTATATGCCGAAAGATAAGCCTGAAATTGTGACAGTTCCGTCTGCTAATTATATAGCTGTCCGCGGAAAGGGCAATCCCAACGATGAAGGAGGAGAATATAAGAAGGCGGTTGGTATTCTGTACGCCGTGGCTTATACAATAAAGATGAGTTATAAGGGAACTTATAAAATCGACGGTTTTTTTGAATATGTTGTACCTCCGCTTGAAGGTTTTTGGTGGCAGGAAAATGTTGAAGGCGTTGATTATTCGGATAAGAGCAGTTTTAATTGGATTAGTGTAATCAGATTGCCGGATTTTGTAAAGAAGGAGGATTTTGATTGGGCTGTTCAGGAGGCGTCGCGAAAAAAGAAGCTTGACTGCTCGCCAGCAGAATATTTAACTATAAATGAGGGCTTATGCGTACAAATTATGCACATTGGCGAATATGACAATGAACCTGCTTCCGTTGCTGTAATGGATGAATATATTTCTGCGAAAGGTTATGAAAATAATTTCAATGACAGCCGTCTTCACCATGAAATATATCTTTCTGACCCAAGGAAAACCGAGCCGGCAAGATGGAAAACAGTGATTAGACATCCAATAAAGATTAAATGAATTTAAGATACTGAAATAAGATATTTAGTTTATAAACAAGTAATGTGGTTTATGCAAAAGACAGTAACAGGTTAATTTAAGATATTTCATATTTGATTGATAAGTTTTTTAATATTAGCGTGTTTTGATAACAAATTTAATACTACTGAAAAAGGCATATATTCGCTTTAGAATATATGCTTTTTCTGAAATAATGTAAGAAAAATAAATTGAATTTATATGAATTTATAACCTTTAATTTACTTATTTACCGCTGGTTTTTAAGGTTCCACACCATATAATTAATTCTTAAATATTTTTAAATATGTATAATCTGTTATATAGGTTATGCAGAGACTGTTACTCCGCTTCTTTATTAGCGGTTTTAATGTTCTTAATCGCATACATAAGTCTTACATATTGGGTTATTTGAATACCTTTACTGCATAGGAAATGCTGAATTGGATACTATTTATGTGTCTTGAATCATTCGTTTTATCTTTTACGTCTACTGTTATATTTTTGTGTAATACCTCAGTGTATATTCTTTATTTTCCACGACTTTAATATATCAATGTCAGATACGATTATTAGATTCTTTAACTTTTACAATTGTTTGTATGTAATATTTGCTGAGATAATTCTGTAATTTATTTTCCATAATTATTTATTGAAATTATTTCTTTACAAATAATTTCAATAGTATTTTTTATCTAAATATTCTTGTACCTAAAAGATTTAATAGGAATTATAATGCTGTTCCTTTCTTAGGCACAAAAAAGTTTGATATATCTGCTTTTTCAAGAGTAAGCAGTTTTATCTTCTTATCAATACCGCCTGCATATCCCGTCAGGCTTCCGTTTGAGCCAACTACTCTGTGACATGGCACAATAATAGAAATCGGATTATGACCTACTGCGCCGCCGACTGCTTGGGCAGACATTTTAGTCAGACCTTTTTGTTTGGCTATTATATCAGAGATTTCTCCATAAGTCATAGTGTGTCCGTAAGGAATAGTTTTTAAAATTTCCCAAACCATTTTTCGAAATGGCGTTGTTTTAAATAATAACGGAGGTGTAAAATTCGGTTTTTTGCCTTGAAAATAATTATCAAGCCATCTCTTTGTTTCATTGAAAACTGATAATTCTTTTTCTTCATATTTTTCAGGTAAAGTATCTCCGAAATATTTTTGTCCATAAAACCATAACCCGGTTAAGGCTTCACCGTTGCTCGCCAGCATAATTCTGCCCAGCGGCGACTGATATTTAAAGGTATATGTCATTTTATTAAACCTCCGATAAAATATTAAATCAGCAGATACTTTATTATTTGCAAATATATATATATCATATATTAAATAAATTTTGATATGGTACTTGATTTATAAAAATATTTTGTACCCAACAAAATTTAATTTAAACGTGTTCAGCATATTATATTATGTAAGAGTTATTTATATATAATTATGTATACAGTGTTAGTGTTAAGAAATTCGCTCATACTAAAAACACTCCTTTTATAATTTTAAATAAACTCAACCTCTATGCGCCCCATGCCAAATGTGGTGTTTCCGCCAATATGTAATATTTGTGCGGCATACAGCCAGGGAACAAATAAAGATAAATCTCCATGAAAAGACATACTTCCCATTAATCCTCCAAAATCCATTTTTTCATTTGTTCTGTTTGAATATCGCTCCATATTAACCAATTCTATATCTTTTTTTGTTGTGATAATCTTTGACGACAATTTCTGAATATGCTCCATCTTTTCTGTATCAACCCATCCGCCGTAACGTCCGGTAAGAGATTCAATTCTATATGTTATATTTCTAATAATCGATGAAAAATCAACGTCTTTAAGCAATTCATTGTTACGCCGCCTTCGCAGAGGAGTTAGAAACTTAATTGTCACACTTTCTACATTATCCAATGTTTTATAGACTAAAGGTATTTTTCGAATTGCCGCTTGATAAAATGTTCTATCCTGCCAAATGACTCTTTGGTCTGTTTTATGAACAGCCTTATCAAATATGAATTTATTCCTGCGCACTCCAAGACGCAGCCCGCCTTGACTGCTTAATGCGTCAATAACATTTTTAGCATATTTGGCGCCGTCACCTAAAAACATTATATCAAAATTAAGAATATCATTTTTATAGAATAATTTTTTACCAATCATCGGTGGAACAATAATATAAGGATTTAAAACTTCTTTTCTTTTCTTATCCAGACGTCGGTTATCATATAAATAATGACAAGCTTCAGTGTCGTTTCTAAGAACATGTCCAATTGCACCGCGAAGCGTGGAGCCGAGGTATGGCGGCAATATTGATTTATCCTGAGCTATAACTGAGAAGTTGATAGGTAAATATTCTAAATAAAATTCTGTATTTTCTATCATAACACATTGCTTACCTTTCTTTTGTAGAAAATAGACAAAAAATATTTTATTTTGTATTATTTTATCATATATTTAAAAATAATACAAGTATAAATAATATATTTTTGAAAATTATTATATTTGCACATAAAAAATAATAAATAAAATAATAACTGATAAAAATATTTTATTATTTATGTATTAAACTTTGATTAATAGGAAAAATATAAGAGAAATTTAATTATGTATGAATACAATATAGGCATCTATAACTTTTTTATTAAATTGTTAAGACTATAAAGTGTATAAATTTTTTAATTATAGAGTTAAGTTTAAAGCTCTTTATAGCAATCAACTGAATAAAAATTAAATATATACATTTTTAAAATTTAAAATTAAAAAAATATGTCGAAAAAGATAACATAAAAAATTTAAAAAATTTTAAAAAAAGTATTGACAATGGATAAAAAAAATAGTATACTATTATCCGTTGAGTTTGATATATTCCTCTATAGCTCAGCTGGTAGAGCATGCGGCTGTTAACCGCAGGGTCGTTGGTTCGAGTCCAACTGGAGGAGCCACGTGTACCATAGTAAGAATGTGAACCATTTAGGTTTGGACATTATACTATGGTACTTTTTTATGCCTGTATTTATGCGCCTTTATGGTGTTTTTTATTTTTTCAAAATAGATAGGAAAGTGAAAAAGCACGGAAATGAAAAAAATACTGATATTAATCATTCAGTGCGAACTACTGTTATATATTTTATTTAATTGTAAAATTCACGGTTTAAGCCAAAAATCAGACTCGTGTTTATTTAGTGTTTTGTATATTAATGTTGCATGAATACGTTCTCTGTTAAGAAGGGAATCTTTTTAAACACTTCTATTTTGAATGCTTTAATAATTCTGTTTCGATTAAAAATATACCCCTAAATCAATTCGGTTAATTGTATTAATATTCACTATCAAACACACGGTTCAACGGTAAAGTTGATACAACGAAAAAGGCTTGGTTTCAAACCTTTTTTGCGTTTTAGGAGAAAAAATCGGAGTCAGTTTTGGCTTCGGTTTTTTATTTTCTGTGGTTTTTATTTTCTAAATCGTTTCGGTTAAAAGTAACCCCCTTTGGACTATGTATAAAAAATGATGGTCGTTTTTGTGCATGGTTATGCTGTATTAAAAAAGGGTATATCAAGGATAATAAACGCCATTAATTTCAAGTAAAGGGAATCTATATGACAATGTTTCACTAATATTAAGCATATATCTGCCTGTTTCATAAACAGGAATATTTCTCTCTGAAAGATGTTTGCAATCCTTATCACTGCCAACGTTTACTTTATGCCATTCCTAATTTTTAATTCCTCATTATTATTACGCTGTACTAAGTTGATGTCATAGCATGTTAATAATCATTAAGAAAAGTTAATAGAGCGAACAAAACAGTTTTGCTTTTTCGACAAAATCATTGAAATACCGAGAATTATATGCTATAATATAATTATAATCACTTATACTCATACGGAGAGAAAGGGTTGACAAAATGACTGTTAGTTATAAAAAGCTATGGCATATGTTGCTTGACAGAGATATGAAGAAAAAAGATTTGCAGGAGGCTGCCGGATTATCAGGATATGCAATGCTGAAGCTTGGACGGGACGAGAATGTGACAACAGAGGTTCTCGGAAAAATATGCGGGGTTTTGAATTGCACTACGGATGATATTATGGAGTTTATTCCCGACAAAAAAACTGCGGACGATAAAGCAAAGTCTATTTTTTAGGATAGTAAAAATGACATATCATAGTAGAAATACAATCAGAAAGGGACTTTTAGATGAATAAACAACAGCTTGCAAACCGTATTTGGGAGTCAGCAAACAAAATGCGCTCTAAAATTGAAGCCAACGAATATAAAGATTATATCTTGGGCTTTATTTTTTATAAATACTTATCTGATAAGGAAGTAAAGTTTTTAATAGAAAACGACTACACGGATGAGTTGCTGCCTACGGTGACTGAAGATGATGACGAAACGGTCAGATGGGTTCAGCAGAACCTCGGATACTTTATATCCTATAATAATCTTTTCTCTACTTGGATATCTATCGGCAGAGATTTTGATGTATCAAATGTGACTGATGCACTTTCGGCTTTCAACAGAAATATCAGCAGTTCGCATAAAAAAGTATTTGAGAAGATTTTTCAAACGCTTGAAACAGGCTTATCAAAGCTTGGCGACAGTTCAGGTGCAAGAACAAAAGCTATCAGCGGTCTTTTGCAGCTTATCAAGGATATTCCCATGGACGGCAAACAGGATTATGATGTTTTAGGTTTTATTTATGAATACTTAATTGAAAAGTTTGCAGCCAATGCCGGAAAGAAAGCAGGAGAGTTTTATACACCTCACGAGGTTTCTTTATTGATGTCCGAAATCGTTGCAAACCATTTAAAAGGCAAAAATGAAATTGAAATCTATGATTCGACTAGCGGTTCAGGTTCGCTGCTGATTAATATTGGTAAGAGTGTTTCAAAGTATATGCCAAATTCCGATAATATAAAGTATTATGCACAGGAGCTAAAAGAAAATACATATAATCTTACCCGTATGAACCTTGTTATGAGAGGAATTAATCCGTCCAACATCACGACAAGATGCGCTGATACGCTTGAAGAAGATTGGCCGTTTTTTGATGAAAACGACCCGGTTAATACATACGAGACATTGTATGTGGATGCGGTGGTATCAAATCCGCCGTATTCGCAGGCCTGGGATCCGTCCAATAAAGAGTCTGACGCAAGATATTCACGCTTCGGTCTTGCACCGAAAGGAAAAGCAGACTATGCCTTTTTGCTGCATGACTTGTTCCATATAAAGCCTGACGGAATTATGACTATTGTACTTCCTCACGGTGTGTTATTCCGTGGCGGTGAGGAGGGCGAAATCCGCAAAAATCTCATTGAAAACAACCATATTGACGCAATAATCGGACTTCCTGCAAATATATTTTTCGGAACAGGTATTCCGACGATAATAATGGTACTTAAACAAAAAAGAGAAAATACCGATGTCTTGATAATTGACGCTTCAAAGGGCTTTATTAAAGAGGGCAAAAACAACAAGCTTCGTGCATCTGATATTAAACGTATATCGGACGCTGTTGCTGCAAGAGCTGATTATCCGAAATTTTCAAGGGTTGTAACTCAAGATGAAATACGAAAAAATCATTATAATCTTAATATCCCACGTTATGTTGATAGTTCCGAAAGTGCAGAGTCTTGGGATATTTATGCTTCTATGTTCGGAGGAATACCGAAGTCCGAAATAGACGAATTGTGTGAGTATTGGAAAGCGTTCCCGAATTTGAAACAGACTCTGTTTAACGATAACGGCACTCCATATGTAACACTTGCAGCGAATGATATTAAATCGCAAATAAAAAATCATGCTGATGTTATTGAGTTTGAAAAAGCTTTCGGAGACACCTTTGCGAACTTCTCTGACTTTCTAAAGGATGAACTCTTATCAAAAATGACAACACTTGCAATAACAAAGACTGAAGATGATTTGAGCGAAAATATTTTTGACAGGCTTAAAAATATTCCTTTGATTGACCGTTATGAAGCATATCAAATTCTTGATGATAATTGGTCAGGTATCTCTGTCGACTTGGAAATTATTCAGACTGAAGGCTTTGAAGCAGCAAAAAAGGTTGACCCAAAGCTGATAATAAAAAAGAAAAATGGCAAGGATGAAGAAATACAGGACGGTTGGACAGGTCATGTTATTCCTTTTGAGCTTGTCGGAGAAACTTTACTCAGTGATGACTATGCTGCGCTTGCAGCCGATGAGAACCGTCTTTCAGAAATTCCTTCAGAATATGAAGATCTGCTCGAAAGCCTGACTGAAGAGGAAAAGGAAAGCGATATTCTTAATGAATCCGGTGACAGCTTTGTCGCAAAGGAAGTAACCAAAAAGCTCAAGGCATTGAAAAATGAGGAGAAAACGACCGAAACAGCTAAATTTATCGAAAAACTTAAAACATATGAAAAGCTCGCAAAGGAAGAAAAAGAATTAAAATCCTCAATAAAAAAGAAGTCAGCAGAACTGCAGAAGAAAATAAAGATAACTATTGAAAATCTGAGCGATGAACAGGTGTATATGTTGCTTGAAAAGAAGTGGATTGAACCGCTTATTGAGGGGCTAAAAGGATTGCCGGACACACTTGTAGACACACTTGTAAGTAAAATCTCTGCACTACAGACCAAATATGATACTACACTTGACGAGATTGAGGCACAAATCAAGGAAACAGAGTCAACACTGGCAGAAATGATTGACGAGCTTGTGGGAAATGAATTTGACATGAAAGGGCTCAGCGAGTTCAAATCGCTGCTTCTAGGTGAATAAGATGTCAGAAAAAAAGAAACCGGTTGTCAGATTTGCCGGATTTACCAGCGATTGGGAACAGCGTAAGGTTGGGGATTACTGTGATATGTTCAATGGAGATAGAAGCGTAAAGTATCCGAGTGCACAAGATATGGTTGCGGATGGAATTCCATTTATAAATGCAGGAGATTTAGAAGATGGGCGAGTGAAGTTAAGTTCTGCCAATAAAATAACACGTGAAAAATATGATGATTTAGGAGGGGCAAAACTGCAACTTGGAGATATAGTGTATTGCCTTAGAGGAACTCTTGGGAAAAATGCCTATATAGACAACTTTGATGAAGGAACAGTAGCGTCATCATTAGTCGCAATTCGTCCTAAAAATATAGATGGTAGATATTTATTTCATGTATTTAATTCTGACATTGAATATCGACAAAGAGTTGTCCATGATGAAGGTGCAGCGCAGCCAAATTTGTCTGCAAAAAGCGTATCAGAATTTTTGATGCCAGTACCAGATATAGATGAACAAAAAAAGCTTTCTTCTTTTTTTGACCACCTCAACCACCTTATCACCCTTCATCAGCGCAAGTGTGATAAATTAAAGAATGTGAAGAAATCTATGCTCGAAAAGATGTTTCCTAAAAATGGACGCAAAGTGTCCGAAATTCGTTTTGCCGGATTTACTGATAATTGGGAACAGCGTAATGATAATGAGGAATTAGAAATTAGGAGTGAGGAATGGTATATAGTAAGCATTGGCGATATAGTAAGCATTGGCAATGGTAAGGACTACAAACATCTTTCAGATGGGAATATTCCTGTTTATGGAACAGGCGGATATATGCTTAGTGTTAGTGAAGCATTGTCATATGATGATGCAATAGGGATTGGCAGGAAAGGCACAATTGATAGACCATATGTATTAAAAGCACCATACTGGACGGTAGATACGCTATTTTATTGCATTCCGCAAAACAACATTGACTTAAATTTTATATATGCAGTTTTTCAAACGATTGATTGGAAGAAGCTTGATGAGTCAACTGGTGTACCGAGTTTGTCAAAAGAAAACATTGCTAATTACTCACTTCTCATTCCTCGTTCGGTTGATATACAAAGGAAAATAGGCAGATTTTTTAAAAACTTTGACAATCTCATCACCCTTCATCAGCGTAAGTTAGAAAAGCTGCAAAATATCAAGAAATCTTGTCTTGAAAAGATGTTCGTTTGATAATTAGGAATGAGGAGTGAGGAATTAGTAATGAAAGAAAATGTAGTTGTTGAAAAATCAAAGGCTTTTGCTGTTAGAATCATTCAACTTTATAAATATATGTATGAAAATAAAAAAGAGTTTGTAATGTCAAAATAGATTTTAAGAAGCGGAACGAGCATTGGTGCAAATATTGCAGAGGCGGAATGTGCCTTCAGTAAAAAAGACGTTCTTGCAAAAATGTATATTGCATTTAAAGAGTGTTCGGAAACAAAATATTGGCTTGAGTTACTATATAAAACTGAATACTTGAGCAAAGATCAATATAATAGCATTGATAGCGACTGCACAGAATTATTAAAACTTCTATCGAGTATTACAAAATCGACAAAATATAGATAATTCCTAATTGCTAATTCCTCATTAAACAAAGGAAGGAGAAAAATTATGCCGTTCACAAAAGAGGCCGATTTTGAGGAGGCCCTTATAAAAGTCCTTTCAAACAAGGGTTGGGAGAATGAAGTGATAAGTCATCCCACAGAACAGGACTTGATTGATAATTGGGCAAACATTTTATTTGAAAATAATCGTGGAATTGATAGGCTTAATAACTATCCGCTGACAAACGGCGAAATGCAGCAGATTATGGAACAAATCAATAATTTGCGTACTCCGCTTAAGCTAAACGGATTTATAAACGGCAAAACGGTATCTATTATCAGAGATAATCCCAATGATAAGCAGCATTTCGGAAAAGAAATCAGCTTGAAAATTTATGACCGCCGGGAAATCGCCGCAGGTCAAAGCCGTTATCAGATAGTACAGCAGCCTGTTTTTCCGACAAAGCCAAAAATATTGAATGATCGTCGTGGTGATTTAATGCTTTTGATTAACGGAATGCCGGTTATTCATATTGAGCTGAAAAAGAGCGGTATTCCTGTAAGCCAAGCTTGCCAGCAAATAGAAAAATATTCGCATGAGGGTGTCTTTACCGGGCTGTTTTCGTTGGTGCAAATATTTGTTGCAATGACGCCGGAGGAGAGCAAATACTTTGCCAATCCCGGACCGGACGGCAGTTTCAATCCGAATTACTATTTTAATTGGGCGGATTTTGATAACGAACCGATAAATAATTGGAAGTCAATAGCTTCATCGCTGCTATCCATTCCTATGGCTCATCAAATGATAGGCTTTTACACTGTTGCCGATAACTCAGACGGCGTTTTGAAAGTAATGAGAAGCTATCAGTATTATGCCGCAAGCGCTATATCCGATAAAGTTTCCAAAACAAAATGGGATAAGTCTAATCAGCGCGGCGGATATATATGGCACACAACAGGTTCGGGAAAGACGATGACGAGCTTTAAATCAGCACAGCTTATCGCAAATTCAAAAGATGCCGATAAGGTTATATTCTTGACAGACAGAATCGAGCTGGGCACACAGTCATATAATGAGTATAACAATTTTGCAGATGAGAATGAAAGTGTTCAGAAAACCGAAAATACATATGTGCTTATTTCGAAACTGAAAAGCATTGATTCTGCAGATACTCTTATCGTTACATCAATTCAGAAAATGAGCAACATCAAATCTGAAGATGGTTGTTCAAATGCCCATGATATTGATATAATCAATAAAAAACGCTTGGTATTTATAGTTGATGAAGCCCACAGGTCAACCTTCGGCGATATGCTGCTTACAATTAAAGAAACATTTCCAAACGCTATTTTCTTTGGTTTTACCGGCACGCCTATTCAAGAAGAAAATCAAAAGAAAATGAACACTACATCAACAGTATTCGGAAGCGAGCTGCACAGATACAGCATTGCAGACGGTATTCGCGACGGTAATGTTTTGGGATTTGACCCTTATAAGGTCTTGACTTTTAAAGACTCCGATATTCGCAGGCAAGTGGCGTTGGAAAAGGCAAAAGCAAAAGACGCTGATGAGGTTTTTAATAACCCGGATAAGTCAGCAATATACTATAAATATATGGATGCGTCACAAGTTCCTATGGCAGGCTATAAAACAGATGACGGAAAATATATTAAAGGTATTGAGGATTATATACCATTTTCACAGTACAGAACCGAAGAACATCAAAAGAAAGTTGTTGAAGATATAAAAGAAAAATGGCAGGATTTAAGCCGTAACAGCAAATTTCACGCTATTTTTGCCACAAGCAGTATTCCTGAAGCTATAGATTATTATAGACTTATTAAGTCGGAAATGCCTCAGCTGAAAACCACTTGCTTATTTGACCCGAATATCAGCAATGAGGACGGCGATTATAAAGAATATAAAGGTGAAAAAATAGCTTTTTTTAAGGAAAATGGACTTATTGAAATCATAGAGGACTATAACAAGGCGTTTGAACAAGATTTTTCTATTGCTTCACATGCAGCGTTCAAAAAGGATATTTCTTGCAGAATGGCACACAAGGAGCAATATAAATGGATTGACAAAACACCCCAAAAGCAGCTTAATTTATTGATTGTTGTAGACCAAATGCTTACGGGCTTTGACTCCAAGTGGGTTAATACATTATATCTTGATAAAATGCTTGAGTATGAAAATATAATACAGGCATTTTCAAGAACAAATCGAATTTTCAGACAAGACGAAAAGCCTTTCGGCACAATAAGATATTACAGAAAACCTCACACAATGGAGAAAAATATAGAAGCGGCTGTTAAGCTTTATTCCGGCGACAGACCGGTTGACCTTTTTGTTGACAAGCTGGGACATAACATAGAAAAACTTAACGGGATTTATCAGGAGATAACCGAATTATTTACAAATGCGGGTATTCCTGATTTTGAAAAGCTTCCGGATGAAAAATCGGTAAAGGCAAAGTTTGCATCTCTCTTTAAGGATTTTAACGGCTGTTTGGAAGCTTCTAAGGTTCAAGGTTTTAATTGGGATAAACATTCATATGCAGATGAAGAAACGGGCAAAACATTTGATGTCATGCCTCAGTTCACACAAACTCAATATCTTGTTTTAGTTCAAAGATATAAGGAATTAACGGAAAGAAGGCCGGGTGACCGATCAGGTGAAGTTGATGTTCCTTATGATTTGGTCGGTTATATTACAGAAATAGATACCGGACGTATTGATGCCGATTATATGAACAGCCGCTTTGACAAATATATGAAACTAATTCATCAAGATGATGCTACCGCCGAAGCACAGGAAGAAGCCTTAAATGAGCTTCATAAGACGTTCGCGGCGCTCACGCAGGATGAACAAAAATATGCAAATATCTTTTTGCATGATATTCAAAGAGGTGATGTTTCCGTTGAGGAAGGAAAATCGTTAAGAGATTATATAACCGAATATTTATATCGTGCGAAGAACGCTCAAGTTCATCAGTTTGCAGCCACATTCGATTTAGATGAGAAAAAACTCCGCAACATGATGTCGTTAGGTCTTACATCGAGTGATATTAATGAGTTCGGACGTTTTGATGAGTTATTTAAAACATTTAATAAGGAGAAAGCAAAGTTGTATTTTGAGGAACAAGAGGGCAAAAAAATCGTTCCTCCGAAAGTAAATATAAAGATGGATAAATTACTTAGACAATTTATTCTCGAGGGCGGATTTGAGATTTAAAATTAGAATGAATTTGTGACATAGTAAGATTCTGAAGCATTGAGGTTTGGATTTTTACTATGTCATTTATTATATCAATATTTATGTGTCTTTACGGTGTTTTTTACAGGTCACATATCAAGGAATAGTAAATTCCTATTATTGCTATACTAAGATCAGGACGGTGAAATAATCATGAAGAAGAAAATTTATTTTGCAGGCGGATGCTTTTGGGGGACACAAGCCTATTTCTCCTTGCTGAGAGGTGTTGTAAATACTCAATGCGGATATTCAAATGGAACAGCGAAAAATCCTACTTATGAAGATGTGTGCCGAGGGAATACGGGACATGCGGAAACAGTTATGATAGAATATGATGATTCGATGATTAAACTTGATAAGCTGCTTACTGAATTCTTTAAAACTATCAATCCAACGACCAAAAATCGTCAGGGAAATGATATAGGAAGCCAATATAGAAGCGGTATTTATTATGTTGACGATGCAGACATTAATACTATTCAAGAATTTATTGAAAATAAGCAGCGTGAATACAGCAGACCAATCGTGACCGAGGTTTTGCCTTTATTATGTTATTATCCGGCGGAGGAATATCATCAGAATTATCTAGATAAAAATCCGGGAGGATATTGTCACGTAGATTTGAACTTGATTCAAAAGGATGATAAGATAAGAAATTAGATAAAGATTAAAGGAATTCATACCATTTAATTGAAATAAATCTGCAGAAATCTGTTGACATAAAATGAAAGATGTGATATACTCCGGTAAAGAGTAGAAGTAAGGAAGAGTTTACTTAATAGTATCTCTGAAATAATTTTATTAAATTATAATTAAAGCATAAAAAGTACTCGTATAGATAATCTGTACGAGTATTTTTGATATAAAATTATGGAGTGGAACCTTATTTGTTAAGTTATAAATACAATGCTAAATTGTGTATTATGGATTTATTAAAAATTAAAAGGCAGTATATCGGGCTTTTGATATTTAATATCAGAGCTGAAAACTTCTTCTATTGTAGGAATTGAGTTTGAGGCGCCGGCTTTTGAAACAACTAAAGAGGAGGCTCGGCTGGCGGTTTCAAGAGATTTTTCAATAGAATCGCCAAGAGCAAGCCGACCAATAAAATAACCGATAAAAGTATCACCGGCTGCAGTCGTATCTACTACCGGTACATTATAAATGCCATACGAAAGAACTGTATTTTTGTATATATATATACATCCATGCTTTCCTAATGTAATTAAAAGATGTGTTTCCGGAAAATTAGTTAAAAGCCATGAAATTGCGCTTTTAATATCTTTTTTTCCGGAAATGCCAAGACACTCAGTTGTATTCATACAGAGGTACTGTATTTTCTCCAGTGGTAATTTTAATACATTTTTATTGAATGGCGCCGGATTAAAAACTATATTAAGTCCACGTTTTGCTGACTGGTTAATAATATGGTCAAGACAATTGATTTCATTTTGGAGAATCAGTATATCACCCTTTTCAAAATGCTCTAATACTGAATCAGCGTAATCCTTGGTAATTTTTTGATTTGCTCCGCCGTCCAATACGATACAGTTTTCACCGGAGGAATCTATAAGGATAACTGCATGTCCTGTGGGAATATCACATATATTGATTAAAGTAGTGTCTATTTTATGTTTTTTTAATACATTTATTAAATCATTTCCGTCCTGTCCGATTTGACCGGCGTGAAATATTGGATAGCCGCTGCTTTGTACTGCAATCGATTGGTTAAGTCCCTTTCCGCCAAAGAATCTTTTTCTATTCAGAGCGGATATTGTTTCGCCAGGTGAAGGAAAATGCTGTATTTGATATACATAATCAAAGTTTAGAGAACCAAAATTCAAAATTTTCATAATAAATATCCTTTCTTTATAAGATTGTCAATAAAACGTTTTACTTGGTTTTATTATGACCTAATAAAGTGGAAAAGTCAACATAGAATTAGAAATTTAATAGATTAATAATATAAAACTTATCAATAATTGTAATATTGTTTTAATAAAAAATGAGTAGGAGATAACATGGGAGTAACAATCAAAGATATTGCAAAAAAATGTGGAATTTCTATTACAACGGTATCGCTGGTGCTTAACCATAAGGGCGAACACATTTCAAAAGAGACGAAAAATAAAATATACAAGGCAGTAGAGGAATTAAATTATCAGCCAAACCAGGTGGCAGTAAGTATGGTAACGAAGCGGACTAATACGATTGGTCTGATACTTCCGGATATAAGTGATCTTTTTTATTCAAGTTTTGCTAAAGAAATTGAAAGGAAGTTTAGCGAGAAGAATTATAATGTGATTTATGGTAATACCTTATCTTGTTTTGACACATGTATGGAATATCTGCATATTTTTCAAAAGCGTAATGTAGATACGATTGTAATCGTATATCCTGATTATGCTATGACAGAAGCACAGAAAAAAAGGCTGAATTCATTTTTTGATTTTTCAAATACGCCTGTTTTATGGATAGACCATGGATTATTAAGAAAAGAAGAAAGCGTAGTTTCAGTTAATCAGAAAATGGGTGGATGTTTGGCGGTAAAACATTTAATTGAGTTGGGGCATACTCGTATTGGATGTATATGTGGACCGCATGATTCAAAAATTTCACAGGAACGGCTTAAGGGATATAAAGAGACTCTAAATAATGCGGGAATTTCTTATGATTCGCAGTTAGTGTATCATGGGGAGTTTGATATTGAAAGCGGTTCAAGAGGTATTGAGGAATTACTCAAATACGGTATTACGGCGGTATTTGCATGTAATGATATGATGGCTTTGGGAGTATATGTGCAAAGCAGAAAAATGAATTTTCAAATTCCTGAGCAGCTGTCGGTAGTTGGGTTTGATAATGTATATTTGACCGGAGCACTGGAGCCGCCTCTGACGACCATAGTACAACCGATAGATGAACTTAGCGAAAAAATAGTATCCTGCGCTTTGGAATTAATCAATGAAAAAAGATATGAACATGTGGTTATGAATCCCAGTTTGAAAGTAAGAAGCAGTACGGCTCATCCGGTAATGATAAAAACACAGTAAAAAATCCCAATAAAATCAAAATATATTTTGATTTTATTGGGAATTTTTTTTGGTAAGACTACACAAATCACTATTGACAAACTCAGATAAGAGTGATACTATAATTTTAGTAAAACGTTTTACTAACTTTAATTATCTAATAAAAAAGAGATGGTTAGGATGAATCCAAAGATGAAGGACATTGCTTCAAGAGCAAATGTGTCGGTTTCTACTGTTTCAAAAATTATTAATAAGGAGACAAAAAATTTCCGAAAGGAAACCGTGGATCGGGTACAAAAAATTATAAAAGAAATGGGGTATGCGCCGAATATAGTTGCCAGGAGTATGGTTACTAAAAAAACAGGTTTAATAGGATTAATCCTGCCGGATATTTCAAATTTATATTTTGCTGAAATGGCAAAAGGTATAGAGATTGCGTTAAGGCATATGGAATATAATATGATACTATGCAATTGCAATGATTCAGACGAACGCGAAAAAGCCTATATTGATATTATGAGGCAAAAATGTGTAGACGGCATTATTTTAATTCCGGTGTTAAGTTCAAGTGTAGACATTACGTATACAACAATACTCAAAGGAATCCCATTTGTTATTTTAGACAGAATATTTTCAAAGGAAAACACACAAATAGACAGTGTTTCTTTTGACAATATTTTAGGAGGATATATAGCGGTAAAACATCTAACTGATTATGGACATAAAAAAATTGGCTGTGTTACAGGACCGTTGTTAAATAAAAGCGCGCATGACAGGTTTATAGGCTTTAAAAACGCTTTAGCTCAGGCTTCTATTCCATTTCAGTCAGAATTAATTTGTCAGGCAGATTATAAGTATCAGGGTGGATATAAGGCAACACACAAACTGTTAAAAAATAATATTACGGCGTTAGTAGTACAGAATGATTTAATGGCATGCGGCGCTTATCGAGCGGCACAGGAAATGGGAATTGAAATACCAAATCAGCTAAATGTGATTGGATATGATGATACAGATTATACTCAAATTTTATTTCCAACATTAACATCTGTTTTACAGCCGAATCAGAAAATGGGAGAAGCGGCAGCTAAAATGTTGGTTCATAAAATACAAAAAAGTGATTATCAGAATAAGATAGTTTTTAAGCCGCTGTTAGTAGTAAGAGAAAGTACATGCGCTGTAGTTTGAAGTATATTTACAAAGAGTAAATGAAGGGAGACTTCATAATGAAAAAAATTTTGCTTGCAGGTGAATCTTGGACAAGCGTTACAACACATATTAAAGGATTTGATATTTTTACAACTTCACGTTATGAGGAGGGGGGAGACAGACTGATAAAAGCGCTTAAAAATGGTGGATATGAAGTGGATTTTTGCCCTAATCATTATGCGGGAGAACATTTTCCTGACACAGTAGAAAAGCTGCGCGGATATGACGCTGTGTTTTTATCAGACATTGGCTCAAACACGTTACTTTTATCGGATAGAGTGTTTTCATATGGTGATACGCAGAATAACAAATGTACGGCGATAAGAGATTATGTTCTTGCCGGAGGGGCACTTTGTATGATAGGAGGTTATCTTTCTTTTTCCGGAATAGATGCTAGAGCAAGATATGGGAAGACGGCTGTTGCAGATGTACTTCCTGTAAAGATATTGCCTTATGATGATAGATGTGAACATCCTGAAGGAGTTTTTCCGACTGTGTCAAATGATACGCATCCGTTAATGCAAGGTATTAACGAGGAGTGGCCGTGTTTCCTGGGATACAACAAGACTGTTGCTAGATGCTTGCCGGCATGCAAAACGATTGCTAAGATAGACGGAGATCCATTTATATCAGTAGGTTCTTTTGGTATGGGAAAGTCGGCTGCATTTACATCAGACTGTTCTCCTCATTGGGCATCACCTGATTTTATGAGTTGGAAATATTATGATACGTTTTGGTGTAATCTTGCTGATTGGCTGACAAAATAAAATTATTAAATTACAACGAAGGAAGGAGGAGAGCAATGATGAAAAAGCACATGATTGATATGATATGTTCAAGGGGATTCAGTTAGAAATTATGATTTGATGGGATGGCAAATATTTAAGACATAATGCAGGATTGTTTTATGGGTGTGTTATGAGCATCTGAAGAACATTGCGGTAACGTATACAAGTTAATCTATTAATACATATTTGTGATTTTCCATAGAAGTAATGTTTTCTGCTATGGAGATTAGGTAAGCGCTGGAATAACTATCTGCAGATATAATGATGTTCTGTTGCTGATAATTTTGAGATTGAGCACACAGACAAGCTTTGTCGTTTATTTTATACTACTATCTATTGGAAGAACAGGATTGAAATAGGATGAATTATGTATGGAAAGGTGTGAAAAAAATGAAAGAAATTTGTTGGAAAATCACTGTTGTGGAGCACTGTATTTTTAAGGATGTTGGACGCGGACAGACATTTTATGGTGCACATAATCAGAAAAATGCAGATTTTCCAGAGGATCAGCCAGGTAATGTAACGATACTTCAAGGCGGCGGATACAATATTCTCGTAGATACAGGATTTAAAAATCCTCAATTTATAGAAGCTTATAACGCAGAAAATGTATTGAAACCGGAGACTTATCTTAAGCCTTTAAATTTGCATCCTGACCAAATAGATGCAGTGCTGTTATCTCATTTGCATTATGACCATGTGGGAAATATTGATTGCTTTAAAAATGCTAAAGTATATGTGCAAAGGACAGAGCTTGAGGGGTGGCAGTGGTCTGCAGGTCTGTCAGAGGATTATAAATTACTTAACTGTTATTTGGATCCGGAGGATTTAAAAAAGCTTGAGCAGGTGAAAAAGGAAGGCCGGCTTATATTGTCAGAGGACGGTATGGAAAACATTTTTCCGGGAATTGATTTGTATTTGGCAAAGGGGCATTCATACGGTACGCAAGTTGTGAGAGTTAAAACTAAAAATGGAAGGTATGTAGTCACCGGAGACGCAGCCTATACTTTGGAGAATATTATTACCATGACGCCCATGGGATACGGAATTGACCAGCTGGATCAGCTTCAGTCTTTTGAAAAGATATTAATGCTGGCAGATGGAAATATTAATAATGTAATCCCCGCTCACGATCTAGCTTGGCCGACACGTTTTAAAAGCACTGAAAAACTGGAAGGACTGCCTAACAGAATTACGTTTGTCACACAGAATTAACTGTGGTGCACAAAGAAAGGAGAAAAATCATGAAAAAGAAAATTAAAGCAAGCCGTGCTGTGTGTCTTATCATCGCTTGTTTGTTTATGTTTGCAAGCGTTGTTTCACTGAGTTCCTGCTTTGGCGGCAGGAATGAGACAAAAAAGAAAACTTTTGGGATTACATATATGACGATGAACGATCCTTTCTATGTATCAATGAGTAATGGAATTAAGCCAAAGATTGAAGAACTGGGCGGAGAACTAATAGAACTGGATGCAAAATTTGATCAGAACAAACAAAATTCAGATATTGAGGATTTAATTCAGCAGCAAGTGGATCTTATTTTTGTTGTTCCTGTTGATTCAAAAGGGATTAAACCGGCTTTGGAATCGTGTAAAGCGGCAGGTATTCCTGTGGTGGATGTGGATACTATGGTCGATGACCCTGATCTTGTAGTTACCCAGGTAGCTTCTGATTGTATTAAGTTAGGAAAACTTTGCGGAGAGGCGATGGCAAAAGCTTTAAACGGTTCAGGAAATATAATTGTTATTACAACGGATGTGATTCGTCCGGCCCGTGACAGATCTACCGGATTTAAAGAGGTTATGAAAAATTATCCCGGTATCAATATTGTACAATATCAGGATGCGCAAACTTGCAGCACGGAGGATGCACTTGGATTGATGGAAAATATGCTGCAGGCACATCCTGATATAAACGGCGCCTTTGGAACAAATGATGCTATTGGTCTTGGAATATATGCGGCTGCAAAAAGTGCAAATAAGATTGGAGATGTGAAAATCGTTTCAGTTGATGGATCGGAGCGTGTTTGTGAACTGATTAAAAACAATGAGTATCTTGGAAGCGCCGCACAGTTCCCTGAAAAAATGGGAGTGAAGGCAGCTGAGGTAGGCTTTGGCGTTCTTAACGGAGAAGAATACCCTAAGGAGATATTATTGGATGTGGATTTTGTAGATTTATCTAATGTGGATGAGTTTTTAAAGTAGAGTTTTGTTTTTTAGGCTGCGACTGGAAATAGAGGTGAATAGTATGCGCTTAAAAAAAACAGTTTTAGAAGCGGAAGGAGTTAATTTATCCTTTTCAGGTGTTAAGATATTGCATGATATCCATTTTGATCTAGCAGAGGGAGAAGTACATTGTCTTTTGGGTGAAAATGGAGCTGGAAAATCTTCTTTTATAAAAATTTTGGGCGGTATCTATCATGCGGATAGTGGAAAAATTACAATTGATAATAAAGAGGTTATGATTCGCGATGTTACGGATTCTAAGAAATTGGGAATTAGTATTATACATCAGGAATTGTGTTTAGCGGATAATTTAAGTGTTGCCCAAAATGTTTACTTGGGAAGAGAACCGGTTTATTCCGGCATACATATAATGAATGATGAGAAAATGAACCGTGATACCGCCGAGCTTTTTAAACGGCTGAAAATCGAGCATATCAAGCCTCAGACATTGATTTCTGAGTTAAAAACATCAAGCCGGCAGATGGTTGAAATTGCAAAGGCACTTTCAATGGAAGCGCGTATTATCATTATGGATGAACCGACATCTTCTTTAACTGACAATGAAGTTGAAAATTTATTTGAGTTTATTAGTGAACTAAAAGGAAAAGGAATATCTATTATCTATATCTCACACAGATTGGAGGAAATATTTGAAATCGGAGACCGAGTAACAGTTTTTAGAGACGGAGGATATATCACTACAAAAGATGTGAAAAGTACTGAAAGGGATGAACTTATTACATTAATGGCAGGGCGTCCGGTTTCTGAATTCTATAAAGCAGATAAACATAATATTTCAAAAGAAGTGGTGCTGGAGGTAAAGGGATTCAGCAGAAAAAACGCATTTCAAGATATTAGCTTTCAGCTGCATAAGGGAGAAATTTTAGGACTGTCAGGATTAGTGGGTGCAGGCCGTACGGAGCTTGTGAGGGCAATTTTTGGTATTGACCGTATCAGCTGCGGAGAGCTTTTTCTTTATGGTAAAAAAACAGAGATAAAAAATCCATCTCAGGCAATTGCTGAAGGGATTGCGTTGGTTCCTGAAGACAGGAAGGAACAAGGGTTGATTTTGATTAATACGGTAAGATTCAATATGACGCTTACTATTTTAAAACAGTATATAAAAAGGTTTAAGATAAATAAAAAAGTGGAGCGGCAGATAATTAACCGATTGATAAATGATCTTGCAATCAAATATTCAGGTGAGGATACTATCTGTGTTAATATGAGCGGCGGAAATCAGCAAAAAGTAGTATTAGGAAAATGGCTTGCAACCAATCCAAGAATACTCATTTTAGATGAACCAACCAGAGGAATAGATGTGGCAACAAAGGCTGAGCTGTACCGTATGATTCAAAGTTTGGCTGATGAAGGAATCGCTATTCTGATGATATCGTCAGAACTGCCGGAAATTGTTAATTTATGCACTCGGGTTTTAGTCATGTATGAGGGCAGAATAACTGCGGATATAAAGGAAAAAGAGCAGATAAATCAAATTAATATTATGCATTATGCAGTTGGAGGTGTGAAATGATGACAAATAGTAAGTCTTTAGCGGAAAATAACAGCCGGATAAAAGATTTTTTTAGGTATATCGGGCATAGTATTTATTCCTTTTTTAAAAGGAATATGTATATTTTTATTGGTTTGATTGCTATTTGTATTATTGTAACGCTTTTAACAGATAAGTTTTTTACAGTCAGTAATGGAATGAACATTTTAAGGCAGGTATCAACCAACGCATTGCTGGCTTTTGGTATGACGCTTGTAATGATTTCGGGAGGAATTGACTTATCTATTGGCTCAATAGTTGCAGTATCGGGTACATTTGCAATTGGTTTGAGTGTTTCAGGACTACCGGTTATTATTTCTATTTTTATAGGAATTGTCGCCGGTACAGCTCTTGGACTTATAAATGGTTTGGTAATCGCAAAAACTCATATGCCTGCTTTCATCGTGACCCTTGCAATGATGAATATTGCGCGTGGAATAGCGTATATCTATACAGGAGGTTTGCCGATAAACTTTAATGATCCTTTATATAGCTTTATAGGAAATGGTTATATTGGCGGCTTTTTTCCGGTTCCTGTTTTTATAATGCTGGTGCTGATGATATTTAATGGTTTGTTGCTTTCAAAAAGCAGATTTGGCAGACACATATATGCAATCGGCGGAAACCGTAATGCGGCTCAATTTTCTGGCATCAAGATTTTTAAAGCAGAGGTGCTCGCTTATGTTATAAGCGGATTGTTGGCTTCCGTAACGGGTATAATGCTTTCAGCCAGAATGTATTCAGCACTGCCAACAGTAGGTCAGGGGTTTGAAATGGACGCTATTGCCGCCGTTGTGCTGGGAGGCACTTCGTTTACCGGAGGCAGCGGCAGCATTGGCGGTACAATGATTGGTGTTTTGATAATTGGTGTTTTGAACAATGGAATGAATTTACTTCAAATCCCATTTTATTATCAGCTTTTGCTGAAAGGTGTAGTAATTGTATTTGCGGTTTATTTGGATACGATGAAAAAGCGAAAAGCTGGTGTATAAGCTAATTTTTAATTTCTAAATATAAGCAAGACCGTATGTGGTGTTTAGCATACGGTCTTATTTTTTTGTAATTCATTATACGTTGGATTTATATTTTTTGGTGTTTATTATTAGAATTCGGCTATGTAACTTTAAATAATATTTTTAGGAGTTAAAACTGAGTTATAATATTTTATTAATTACTGAATATAATAAATCTTTTACAGTAAACAGCGATATAATTCAGACTATAAAACAGAATATCGGATGAGGAGAAAATTTTTTGTATTGGATTGTGAAAAATCGAATAAAAAATATGCTGTGACCTTTGGTGGCACTTTATAGATTGGACTGATGAACTGAATAAACAGGCTGGAGCGCAGGCAGTTTTATATATACTTTAAAGCAGGCAAAAAGACTTGCAAAAGTATTAAAAGACAAAGAAAGATTTGCAGTGATAGATTCTCTTCTCAATAGACTTATTGTCGGCGCGGTGGGAAATTTTTAACTATGGCATTATTCTTATGAATTGGTCCTCAGCCGTATTTGAATATGAATTTGAATTTGATACAACAATAAAGCTTTCAAGCATAAGCTTTCAGCGTCTTGGTGGATATAGAACATATATCGACAATGTCAGCGTATCTATGAGAGAACTAATGTATTTAGACAGCGGCAAACTCATTGTCGATAGACCGTTTGAAGACGCAGAATTATGGATTGCGGAATACAATCTTGACGGATCACTAAAAAACAGCACAAATTATAGCATAAATAAAGGTGAGACTAAGGAATATGATATTCCAAGCGGCGAGAAATCCAAAGCGCTTCTTTGGAATGAAAGTCAAGTCCCATTGTGTGGTGAACTGCGAATAAATTAATACTATAACATATTATTGTATTGATTATATATCAGAATTATCTTTAAATTATGAGCAAACATTACAGCATTTTTTATAGTTTACGGTGAATTCAGAGTTCAGACGGCGTAAGAAGCGCGGTTATGAATGATGGAAAAGAAAACAAATATGAGTTAAATGAAAAGATGAGTGTAAAGTACATACGCAGGAAATGCAAAAACAATAAATATATGGTGATTTTGAAGTTAATTTGTATGGTATTCGTCTTGAAAAAAATATATTATTAAATTTATAAATTAAAAAATATAAAAATTAATTACTTCAGATAATTATAAAAAGTCAGAATTGAACCTTCATGGTTTAAATTCTGACTTTGTTTTAACAAAAAATATAATTAAAATCCTACATTATTTTAAACAGCAGATTTATCAAAACACAAAATTATAACATAAACGTAATGATTTAAGTTGGATAAGAATTTTATAAACTTTTGATAGAATTATATCCTGAATTTATAACAATATATTATTTTATATGCTTGAGATGTAAAAAATTATAATTTTATTATTGCAAAATATACAAATTAGTATTATAATAAAAGCATATATGTGGTAATAATGAAAATTAATTAATAAGGAGAGTTGACTATGGAAAATTTATTAAAAAGGACTGTAAGTTTTGCAGTTGCTTGCGTTATGGTATTTTGTATATTACCAATGGCAGGAGTATTTGCGGCAGAGGGTGAATATGAGGTTGGTGTTCTTTATGATTCGGATTTAGGTGCGGTAGAAGTTTCAACCGGTCAGTCGAATGCAAATCTTGAGGCGGTTACCGATTGGTCTGTTAATTCGTCAACACCCACAAAGGCCGGTTCTGTGTATATTGATGACAATAATTTAAATGTGTCATCCGTGTTTAATACTACTTTGAAGTCTGCAAAGTATAATATAAACGGAGTAAATTATACACATTATATTCAGATTAGGCTTGACAGTGCTCCGGCCGGCAGCGATTTGGCTGAAAAAGCCGGTTCTACTGCATTAGTGATAAAGGCAAATAAAAGCGGTACGCTAACATATGCTTACAGACGTCAGATTGCAAATGGTGAATATAATTCAGGCGATGGTAAGGATCTTAAAATTTCTAAGAAAAATGCTGATGGAACTTATACTCCGATGACTGGTAAAATAACCGTGTTCAGTGATGACGGCAGTTTTGGATTGTGTAATCAATCTATAGAGCTCACAGCAGGTGATGAATATATTATGTGGGCGGTAGGTACAACCGGCACGCTATGTGGTATGAATTTTAGCGAGAAGCAAATATATAATGCAAAACCAGGTGATATGGTAACTGTTAAGTCAACTCCAAACAATAATGCATGGATTGGGAATATTTCACTTGATGATTCTGATATTTCACTAAATATAAATAGTGATTACACAGAGTGCAGTTTTGTAATGCCGGAGAAGAATGTTGATGTAAGCGTTGATTTTATAAATAAGTCAGTTCAGAATGAAACCGACGGAATCACTTTTAATATGATTAAAGGCGTTAATACAACTGAAAATAATATTACTGATGATTTGGATTTGATTTCAGGTTTTGGTTTTTCAATTGGATACGCAGATGTAGCGTGGGAGTCATCAAATCCCGATGTAATATCGATTAGTGGTGATGTTAATACTGATAAGGATAATCATGATGTCAAAATGATAGCTGTTTGTACATTTCAGGATTATCCAAACTTGAGGATTACTAAAGATTTTAATTTAAAAGTTCCTGCTGATACAGATGATGAGGGCGCAGTAGCTGTTGCGAAAGAAGCTCTCAATATAGGCGATACTAGTATGGTTAAGTCAAATATTGAATTACCTGCTAAAGGCAGACGCGGAACAACAATTACTTGGATAAGCAGCAATCCTAACGTCGTTTCAGCAGATGGTGTCGTAAATCGTCAAAAAGGAACTGACAGTAAAGTCGTATTGACAGCAACAATTTCAAGAGGAGAGGCAAAAGATACAAAGGAAATAGAAGTGTTTGTACCGGGTTATACTGCTGTAGAAATTAGCAGGGTTGCCATTTCAAATGCTGAGGGCCGAGTTGTTATGTCTCCTATGGACGGTGGATATGTAAGTCATATTGTATATACTGACAGTATTTCTGAAGCAGACAGAACCGGTGAAGAAACACTGGTTGTTGCGGTATATGATAAGAGTAATGATGGAGCGCTTACAGCATGTAAGTTGTTTAACTTAAAGGAAACGACTGAGAAAGCAGGCGAAGAGACAATACTCTATCTGAATCCGGAAGATGTGCCGGTCGACAGTAATTCGGAAATAAAAGTGTTTGCTTTTGAAAGCACAAATTCTGTTGAACCTTTAATGAAATCGCCTTATACATATGGTCAGACAGTTGCTAATAATGCTACTATATTTGTTGCCGGTGATTCTACAGCATGTAATTATAAAACATCCGGCGAAAAAAATGATTTTCCAAGAACCGGATGGGCTCAGGTTTTAGGTAACTTTTTCACAGATGGAGTTTCAGTAAACAATTTAGCGCTCAGCGGCAGAAGTTCTTTAAGTTTCAGAAGTGAAGCTAATTATAAAACAATAATTAATGGTATGAAGCCGGGTGATTATTTCATAATTCAGTTTGGTCATAATGATGAAAAGTCTGAGGCAGATAGACATACCGATTATAAAGGAGATAGATTTACCGATGGCTCATACAAAAATTCTCTATATGAATATTATGTAAAGCCTGCACTTGAAAAAGGCGCCTATCCGCTTATAACCACATCAATAAGCCGAAATAAACTAAGTGATGCAGGGCATGAGGCATATGTAAATGCTGCAAAAGATTTAGCTCAGGAACTGGGATTGCCATACATTGATTTATATGCCAAAACAAATAAATATATAAATGATGTTGGAACTGAGAAATCAAAAGATATATTTGCATTTATAAATAATAATGATTCTAGATTTTTAAAAGGAGCTTCACTTCCGGAATCATTTAAGAATTCACTGGGAAAGAGTACAATTGATCAGATTGGTGATTTTGCAAATTCACAGTATAAATCCGGAGGTTCAGATAACACACATATTCAATATTACGGTGCGCAGATGATATCACAATGGTGGTGTGACGAGATTGAAACGATAGGTCATCCGCTGACAGGCAAGCGTTCAATACACGTTATGACTATTGAGGACTTATTGCCGTTTGCAGGTGCTAATAAGTAAGACGATAATATAATTTGTGTTACAAGAAGTATAATATGAATTATAAAGTTGTCAAAAATGTATGCGCAGTGTAAAAAAGTGACAATGGTAAACCATAATTTTTAATAATATACTGACATCGGTATTACATCGGTGTCAGTTTTATTTTAACTGTATGTTTTTGGATATAAAATAGTTATACTCATCAATAATTTCTATGGTGTTAATTTTATAATAAAATTTGTTTTTAATACCGTGAAGAATTTTTTGATATTGTTATATTATAATTTTTTGATTGTCAATAAAATAACCTGTCGAGAATTAATAACATTTGTAAATCGTGTTATGTGATTTTTATTATATCCGAACTGTTTACATACCTTGTCCTGGTTTTGTGGTTTTTGCGATACAATTATTTATAAATAATTTTTTGACTAAAACTTTAGTTATATTTTTTCTTTTGAGGATTCTTTCTTACTGCACGCCGCTTTTATTGTTCTGTTTAATTAAATATTTAAATCAAAGTTTAAAGCGGTCAATATTATTTATTTTTTGATTTTGACAATATATTTAAACGTTTATAAAATGAGATATAAAAAAAGATTATATGACGCCAATTAATAAAAATAGTTATATTTTTTATAGTTGGTAAAATAAATGTACGTGATAAATATTTTATTAATATGTAAGTGATATCATTATAAGTTCTGCTTAGAAAATAAAAAATAATTAAAAACTATTGCAAATATAAATTAAATATGCTATAATATTTTTTGTTGTGCATGACTGAGATAATAATAAATATGTTCTAATGGACATAAGCTAAAATTATTTTGTTTATGCAGTAAGTTAAATATACAGCATATGGACAGGTATCGAAGTGGTCATAACGGGGCTGACTCGAAATCAGTTTGTCGGTAACTCCGGCACGTGGGTTCGAATCCCACCCTGTCCGCCAAATGCACAAAAACCGCCGTATTTACGGCGGTTTTGTTTTATCTTACATGATTTTTACACGATTTTGTTTAAAATATCTACTGCTCGCTCTTCTTCCTTGGGGTATAGGTGGGAATATGTATTCCATGTCATTTTGACATCTGTATGGTCTAAGCGCCGGGCAATCTCCTGTATATTTATGCCTTCGTTTGCTAACAGCGAGGCGTGCTATGCCGGAAATTATGAATCCTTATGGTTTTTAGTCCTGTTGATTTGGCAAGCTGTTCGTTCATTTTTGCTAAGCTGGTATCTCTGAGCGGACGTGTTCCCCCGCAAATCCTGAAATTGTCGTTGAATCCTTTGTACTCAGACCAGCGTTTTTTATGCTCTTCTAAGATTTTAATTAATGGTATAGGAAGTTGAAGTGTGCGAATCGAGCTTTTATTCTTAGGAGCAGTTTTTCTGTCTTCGCCCCTTAGTTTTTGCGATATGCTGCGTGTTACGTTCAGATATTTTCCGTCAATATCAGTCCATTTTAAAGCGTGAATTTTGCCTTTTTTAAGTCCGGTATAAAATGCGATAGAAGAACACATAAAAATCTCAGCCATTCAAATTTGAACAAGTTTCAGCGTGTTCAAGTGCAGATTTGGTGTATAGTTTATATTCGTCCGCCGTGTAAAAGTCCATTTCCTTTTTTGTTTTCCGTTTTTCGACTCCTTCATTTTGTATATTGGCATTTTTCACCTTTCTTACATTCGTGATACTTTTTTATCCATGCGCTTATGTGGATGGTGAGACCTGGTTGTTGCAAAAATTGCAACAACCCATTGTTTTAACTTGTCCTGCAGAGTAATTCAACGCATCCAGGCGGACACACCATTACATCATATCAATATGGCGGCGATAACGTCTTGGTATATCAATACCAACCATATAACCGATTTCGTTTAACGCTAATGGTATGATAGAAAATCCGTCTTTGTAAAATCTTTGGATACGTTTTAATTTGTTGGACATATTTTCATAATTACTTGGACATACAAAGGTCCAATCAGCACCATCTTTATTTACTACAAGTCTAAAATATTTGTCTAAGTCTATATCTTCAAATCCTGCTAAACGTAATAATATAAGATGTTTGGATAGGCTACAAAAAACTGGATAAAAAATAAGGTCATGTAAAATAGAAAATATAAAAGGAGAAACTATGATGACCAAAAGAAGAAAGCCCCGATTCTATACGGATGAATTCAAACAACAGTTAGTTCAGCTATACCATAATGGAAAACGAAAATGTGATATCTGCCGTGAATATGATATAGCCACTTCATTGCTGGATAAATGGTTGAAGCAGTCAGCAGCTAGCGGCTTTTTCACGAAAAAGATAACCATTTTGCAGAAGAGCAGGAAATAATAGAACTGCGCAAACTTAACCGGCAATTGAAGATATGATGTTTAAACAAAATGATGTTACTGACAAGCTTAAGGATGATTTAATTGAAAAAATGGATGCAAGTCAAAAATGAATTATTGGTATTGCAATTGCAAGTATTTTGGGTATCGCTGCTATGGTAATAGGTGTTTTGATTGCGTAGTAATTTTATTGTTAATAATATTAGAAAATTAAATAATATAAAAGATGGGTTTTAATGGTATTGGCAGAAAGAGGGTAGACACAAAAAGTGTCTACCCTCTTTTTTTATTCACTTATCATCTAAATACTTTTTTATTGATCTCCAAATAAATTCAGCTTTAGAAATAATATTATCACCTTTAAATTTTAGTTCAAACTGTTCAACTAAATTTTTATCTAAATCAACAGATATTCACTTATGATTTTTTGCATTATATCGTTGTTTCACTTGCCACGATATATTGTTTTGTTATTGTATATAAGTAAAAATCACTTGTAATTAATTTCCTAAAAAAATAAAAAATATGCAAAATCTTGTTGACAAGTGAAATGCGTTATGGTAAATTTTACCTATACGGTATTTAGTGTATGTTTGTACTGCGTGTTAGTGTATATATCACGATAGTAAATAAAATATATAAAAATAAATAAAAAATAAGGAGGAAAAGTTATGTTAAAAAAAGTGACAGCGTCGATTCTTGCAGCAGTTATGCTGTGCTGTGGTTTTGTATTTGTTGGATTGGCGGAAGAAAGTTATGCAGATCAGATTGCAGAATATTTCTCAGATGACCCAATGGTAATTAGGAGTAAATATTCTGATACAGCAGTGGGAGAAAATGTGAGCATGGTGGAGTGCGGAAACAAGGTATATTGTTTTGGATGGAATTCTACTCAAATATATGATACTGCAGCAAATACCTGGACAAGCGCGCCGGTTATGCTTTCATTGAGATCAGAATATTCAGCAGTTGAAAATGGAGGAAAGATATATTTAGTCGGCGGTATTATTGGAAACGAAGTAACTGATAAAGTAGATATATTTGACACAGAGACCGGTACTTGGTCTGTGGGACAAGAGATTCCGTTTGGATTTGTTGATGGTGAAGCGGTGTCTATAGGTGATAATATATATTGTTTTGGTGGATATGATGATGTTAATCATAGTGTAAAATCAAGAGATACATATATATATGATACAGTAAATCAAACCTGGTCTTATGATGGTTATCTTCCTAATGGAGGAGTGTATACGGGAGTTGCTGTGGGAAGCAAAATATACTGCACTGCAAAATACAGTGGAGATGGCAATTATACATACGTATATGATACAAGTAATAATGTATGGTCAGAGCGGCAGATACGCCCAAGCTATAGTTACGGTTCTGTTTCGAATCAAGAAGGTAAACTGATGAAACTGGGCGAATTTTTAATCTTTATTAATTATGGCTCAGACAGCGGCAGCAAGGTGAGATACGCATATATGCCGGATAAAGATATATGGGTGGTGCTGCCGGATACATTGCCGGAAATGGATTTGCCGGCAAGAAGAACAACGATAATAGGAGACAGGATATATACAATAAAAGATAGTATGCATGATGGGGTAATGCAGGGAAGACTGGAAATAACATACATATACAGTAATCAAAAAATATATACAAACAGAAATAACGTAGCAGTGGGACAAAGACATATACTTGTGTATAAAGACGGGGTATTGATGTCTAAGGGCAACAATGATTATGGTCAGTTAGGAAACGGAAGCACTGCGGAGTCTGATGATTTTGTGGCAGTCAATACGCCGTGGACAGAAAAGGGCGAGGCGGTAATGAGCTTAACCGCATCGGGAAATATGAGTTACGTAATAACGGACAAATATAATCTTTATGGCTGGGGACAGAATGCAAACAGCCAGCTAGGAAACGGAAGTATGGAAAATGTTCTGACGCCTGAATTGTTGGCAGAAAACGTGGTTGATGTTGACGCAGGTGAAGCGCATACAATTATCTTAAAGAGAGACGCAACAGTTTGGGTGAGCGGAAATAATACTTATGGCCAGCTCGGCAACAATTCAACAAGTACGAAGAGACGTTTTGCAAAAGTGTATGAAGGAGCGTTAGCCATAGCCGCAGGAGATTATCAGAGTTATATAATAGACAGTGAGAGAAAATTGTATTCGTGCGGAAAGAACACATCAGGACAACTGGGAATCAATTCAACAGAAAGTATGAAAAAAATATACACATATGTTATGGACGGAGTGACAAAAGTAACGGCAGGTGCAAATCATGCTGTTGCAGTAAAAGAAAACGGAACTGTATATAGCTGGGGAAGTAACAGTTATGGACAGCTGGGACTTGAATTGACAGTTGAAAATGCCATAGCGCCTGTACAGTCAAATAATTTAGTCGGCACAGAAAGTATAAAGGCAGGAGGTAATCTGACAAGCTTCCTTAACGGCGGATATTTGTATCAGTGCGGTTATATGGGATGGAGTAAAAATTATCTTCCTAAAAAAGTTATGTCAGTCACCGGTGTAAAAGAGTTTGATGCTGATGAATTATGTATTGGTATGGACAGTGACAATAATTTATGGCAGTGGGGAATTTCAACATATGACCAGAAATATATGGAAACAAATACTGCACTGGAGCCTGTTAGAATCGGAGGACTAAAAAATATTGAAAAAGTAGATGCGAATCAGGATCAGGTATTGGCGGTTAATAGTGACAGAAATTTGTTTGTGTGGGGAAGAGGCTGGTTTGGAACAGGCAAGAGCGGAGAGGAAGTATACGGATATCCGAAAAAGAGTGATAAATATAGCAGTGCTGACGAGATAGCAAGAGGTAAAAATCATAATGTTATCATTTCAGCGGAAGTTGTTGAAGGATGGGGGAGTAATTCTAACAACCAACTTGGAAAGTTCTTGCCGAAGAACGTAATAGAAAACAGCAGAGTTATAGAATTAAGCGGTTATACAGAAGAGGGAGATAATTATAACGCGTCAGATTATCTTGAGAACGAACCGCTCAAAATAGCGGCAGGAAATGACTTTACTTTAGTAGTTAGAAGACATTGTATTGGATTTGAAGGATATAATGCTATATTTGAAAAGCAGCTTGTAGGAATAGGCAGAAATTACTTGGGTCAGCTTGGAACAGGAGAAAGCAGTGTTAGTGAAAGTGAACCGGTTGTAATTTTGCAGAAAGATATAGAGACTGTTTCAGCAGGAGATAGTTTTGCGGTAGCAACAACTGAGGATGGGGAATATGAAAGAGATACTTATGTATGGGGAGCAAATGAATATGGACAGTTGGGACTTGGCCATACAGACACAGTATATACGCCGACCAGATTAGAAAATCCGCAGGATGAGGAAGACTGGGGAGTATTTAAGCAAGTATCGGCAGGCCCGGATTTTTGTGTTGGAGTAACAGAGGCCGGAAATGTGTATACCTGGGGAAGAAACAGTGCAGGACAGCTGGGGCTTGGACATAAACAAAATATGTTAAAACCGACAAGAATCCGCGGACTTACAAATGTAAGAGAAGTAGTAGCAGGATATAACCACGCACTGGCAATAAAAAAAGACGGAACGTTATGGACCTGGGGATACCAAAATGACGGACAACTTGGCAGAGCGCTGGGAAATAACCGTGTTCCGGGACAAGTTTTGGGAATCCCGGCAATAAAAAAAGCAGCAGCAGGACGAGGATATACTGTAGCGGTAGATGTGGATGGAAACGTATACACATTTGGCACAAATGAACGTTCATCTTTGGGACTATACCGAAACGTGCCTGAGAATATATATGGAGGAATCGGAGAGGAGCCAAAAATTAAACCGCTTATGACCGCCAAAAGCGTAGAAAATACAGAGGAGGGAGAAAACAAATGAGTAGACTAAAAAGAATAATATCTGAATTAATAATAATATCAATAATGTTTACATCAATACCAATGGTGTTTGCTGATGTTGAAAAAACCAATGAATCATCAGTATCAGAAGAACAAGTAATAAATGAAGAAACAGAGAATAATTTAATAGAAGAAAATGCTGATGAAAAGGATGAAGATATTAAGAATGAAACGCTAGATAAAAACGAAGAAATAGAAGACAAAAATGATGAATCAGCATCGGAACAGGAAGCTGTCGAAACGCCGTCGACCGAGAAGGATGAAGGTGTGTTGCCTGAAGCCGAGGAAACAGAGGAGCCGGAAACAACAGTTATACCTGAAGCAACAGAAACTCCTATGCCTGAAATAAATTTGGAAGAAACAATAAATAACGGGGTTAAATATTCTGAACTGAGCGATGATGAAAAGGCAGAAGCACAGAAACAATACGGAATACGTGATGATGTGTTCGCAGATTGTGAAAATGAAGGTTTTGACCTGCAAAACACTTTGGAATTCGGTGTGCTTATTCAGAATGCCGGCATAACTGCAAGTGAATATAAGATAATGCTCAATAACTTCGAAAGTAAAGAACAAGTGTTTGATGAGCTTGAATCATTTGCAAATTTCAAATATTCTGTTCCGGCTTTAAAAATCCAGGAAAATGCTGAATATAGAAGTCTTTTCATAAACGGACTGACATCTGAAAAAGTTTTGCAGACGGCAGCATTATCCGCTATGCTTGGAATAGCCGGCATAGCTTCATATGCTGATATGAGTTATGAGGAGATAGAAACTAAACTCACAGAAGAACAGTTCTTGGAATATAGTTCAATCATGTCTTGCTTAAGTGAAGTGATGCCTATGGAAGATGAAGATGAAACAATATATGATACATCTAAATACCCTGACGCACCGTTTACGTTTGACAGAAACAACAATGAAACCTTTAATGAATCCTCAGGAGCATTGGGATATAACTTAAGCGGACTGTCATTGCAGGGTAAAAACGGACTTGATTTAAACTTAAGCGCAAGCTATAACACTGCAAACTCATCTCCCACAGATATAGGCAGCCTTCCGGCGACAACTGTAGGGTGGTATAAATATGAAACTCCATTAGTAAACTTTGCGGCAGGATGGAGTTTTAACGGTATTAGCTCTATAAACCTAATAAACAGAAAGTATGGTTCGTCATATAGAACAGATTCGATATTGACTGCTTCAGACGGCAGTACGCATACGATCTCATACAAAAGTCTCAGAGATTCTTCTGTAATTGAGTTAACATTGGATGGAAGATATAGCTATGCAGATTTAAAGTTCGAAAAAAATACAGAATATATTGATTCTGACGGGGGAGTTGTCTCTGCCTTTAAATTGTATTACAAAGATGGAAGAATAGAATACTTCGATGCAGACGGCAAAGTTATGAAAACCCAAAATCGTTTTGGTGACGCTATATATTATAGATATTATACAAACGGTGATGAAATAAATGATGATTTTACAAAGCTGGGACAGGAATATAATAAATGTGTGATTACAGATACATGCGGCAGACAGGTAATTGTAGAGAGAAAAACAAAAGAAAATTATATTCAAGAAATAACAGTAAAAGTGTTAGGAAGCGATGGTTCCGAAATAGAGGGAACCACTCAAAAATATAATATTAGGTCAACTATGAATACAGCCAATATGGACACATATGCCCAAATACTGGATAGTTACACAAATCAGGAGGGATTACAAACAACATTTAAATATCAGGAAGGAAATAATGAAGATGAAATATATAGCGTAACAAATTTTATAAATAGAAATTTTTATATTTTGACCGATGTTATCCATCCAACAGGTGCGTCAACACATTATGAATATTCAAAAACTATGTATAGTTATAATAGCTTAAGACAGGAATCAGCAAGGCTCATTAAACGTTATGATGTTGTTAACGGGATAGAAGAAAATGTTATTGCATATGATTATTCAGGGTCTTTTATGTATAACAACGCTTACTCCACAACTGAAACAACAGCAGACGGTGTAATAACAAAGCATAATTATGCACCATGTTATGAATCGACATCTTCATATTATCCTAATGACAAGTATTACAGTTATAAAAGCAGTAATGCCAGTGGAAAGTTTACGTTAAAAGAATCAGACGAAGTATATTATATGGATGGAGAGAATCCGGTGTATTTGTCCAAAACAATTTATGGCGGAGACACGGTAAGATACTACAAAAGAACATACCCGGAAATAGTAACAAGCATAATATATGATAAAGAACAAAATAGTATTGAAAGTACAACGATTTCGGAGTATAATGAATACAGGGATTTAGTGAAAAGCTGGGACGCATATGCAAACGGCGATAAAACCAATACAGAGCATATGACTTCGTATACATACGATGATGTGTATCATACTCAGCTGACAAAGGAATACAAAAGAGACGGAAGCACAACGGTTAAAGAGGAAACAGTGCTGTCAGCGGATTCAAAAGTTCCGGCTCAGAGTCTGACTTATGAGAACGGAAATTTGGTTGCAAAAGAGACATATTTGTATGAGGACAATAACTCAGCCAACCCAAGTACGGTCAGAAGCTATAAGACCGGAACGGAGTATACGGAGCAGAATATAACGTATCTGAATAAGTCGCTGCCACTGACGAAAACGGTCGCAGGGGTAACCACCAGTTATACGTATGATGAGCTGGGAAGAGCAGTAAGCACAACGGATGGAAAAGGAAATGTGACATATGCGGAATATGACAATTTGGGCAGACAGATATCCACAAGGAATCCTGACGGAACAACAGTAACGGTTGAATATCCGAAAGCCTCATCAGCCGGACAGATATTGGAGAATTCCGTAATAACTAAAGACGGAAGAGGAAACAAAACAAAGTATATATATGACGGTTTGGGAAAGATAACAACTGTGTTCAACTGTGAAACGAATCAAACACAGACGGCCTATGAGTATGATACTGTAGGAAGAATAAGCAAAATAATAGACGGAAACGGAAACAACTATAACTATCAGTATGACAAGAAGAGCCGCAAGACGAAAATGGAAGTAAAAGACGCAGCGGGAAGCTTGGCATATGAGGAGAGCTATGTATATGACGATGTGGATGGAGACCTGTCCAAGGCGGAAACGATAAAAGGAAGCGGAGCCGGGAAGACAGTAAGCGCAGCATACACAGACAAGTATGGAAACACTGTCAAAGAAACAACAGGAGATGGAACGGACATAAGCGAGACAGAATATACATACGACTATATAGGAAACAAGCTGAACACCAAAACGCCGAAAGCCAAAAGCGAAGGAAAAGGTTATACATACAGAACAGAGTACGGGACCAAAGACGGCGGGACGTATGTGACAACAACGGATATAGACAATAATTCTACCAGAGTAGAAAAGAACATGCTGGGACAGGAAGTAAAGACAATAGATCCAAAGAAAAATGAGAGTTCGGCAAAGTATGATGACTTTGGAAGACAGACAGAAGTAAAGAGCAGAATAGACGGCGGAGACAGCATAAAAAGCTACATTTATGACAATAACGGAAACGTAATAAAAGAAAGCATAACAAGCAATAAGCCGGGAGAAGCAGCAACATACAGAAATGTGTATTATGAGTACGACAATATGAACAGGCTGGTAAAAACATACACAGACGAGCCGGGAGAGACATTGTATGAGTATGACGGAAACGGAAACATAACAAAGATGACAACAGGTGTAGTGAACGGAGAAGGAGGAGTAAGCACAACATATGAGTATGACAGCCAAAACAGACTGATTTCGAGCACAGACCCAATGGGATACAGTGAAAGTTATACATACGATAATAACGGAAATATTGTAAGCAAAACAGACAAAAACGGAACAGTGACAACAAATGTGTATAACGGAATAAACAACCCTCTGTCAGCAACAAGCGAAAGAGACGGAGAAACGGAGACAACAACCTACACATACGCAGACACAAGCACAGCGCTGCTGAGCATAGCAAACGAAGCGGCCACAATAACCTACAGCTATGACAGAAAAGGACAAGTGACGGGAGAAAGCCGAACAACAGGAGAAACGCTGAGCTATTCATACGATAAAGACGGAAACCAAACAGGACTAATACTGAACTCAACCAACGGAGTAAGTCAGAACATAAGCTATAGCTATGACTATCTGGGAAAGATGAAAGAGGTAAGGGATAACCTGGAAAACGAGCTGGTGGCAGTGTATAGTTATGATGAAAACGGGAACCTGACAGAAAAGAAAACCAACGGAAACACAATGGTAACGAGCTATGAGTACAACGAAAGCAACCTGCCGAAAAAGGTGAGCAACCAAACAGTGGCAGACCCGCTGCAGAACATAAAGGGAACATACTCGGAGTACAACTACAGCTACTACCTGGACGGGAACCAGTCGTCAGTGACGGACATATTCGGAAAGACAAAAGGCTATACCTACGACAGCGCCGGCAGGTTGAAACTTGAGACAATAAACCGTAACAATCAGTTAGAACATTCAACATTATATACGTATGACGAAAGAGGAAACAGAGCGTTCAAAAAAGACAAAAACGGAATAATAAATGAGAATGAAATATCACTAATGGATTATCATATTCCATGGAATTATGAAGAGGGAGAAGGAGAAACAAGCTATGTATATGATGATAACAACAGGCTGACATACCAAAATTGTGAATATGGGTATTGTATGAGTAACGAGCAAAAATATAGCTTTGATTGCAACGGAAACATGACAAGCAAAAATACCCACATATATTATGATGATTATTCACCTGATGAACATCTACATACAGAATATGAAAACACAACAAGAGATTACGGATATAACCTGCAGAATAAGATGGAGAGTTATGACGGAAAAGGTCAAACAGCAACATACGCATATGACGGAACAGGAACGAGAATAGGAAAGACAGTAAACGGAGTAAGCACAGGACAAATCTGGAACAACGGAAACGTAATAGCCGAGTACGGAACAAAAGGAACAAAGACGTATATACGGGGAGCCGGAGGAGAAATAGTAAAGACAAAAGACAGCGCAAATAACAACAGATACTTCTCATATAACGCCCATGGAGACACAACAAACATAATAGAGAAGAACGCGGAAAGTACATCATTTGCAGTAACGGCAGCATATGAATATGACGCATTCGGAGGTTTAGTAACAGGAACAGGCGGGGAAGCAGACAGCAATGGATTTAGATATAATGGACAATATACCGATGAAGAAACTGGATTAATATATTTGCGTAATCGTTACTATGACCCAAGTATAGGTAGATTTACTCAGGAAGATCCATATTGGAATCCAGGTAATATGATTTATGGAGATCAACAATTTGAAGAAGGAGAAGTAAAGATACCGGATTATTATGCGATAGTCCAAAGTGCTAATTTATATGTCTATTGTTCTAATGACCCTGTTAATGGAGTTGATCCTACAGGTATGGTTGCATATGAATGGTTTAATTCTTCAGATGAAGCGGCTATGGATTGGGCATGGAATTACTATGCTAAAACAGATTATAGTCGTTTTGAGCAACTATCTATTATATATAAAATAAAAAGTGGAGACAAGGTTTATTATACTTATGGATATGCTGTAGATATATTGGAAAGTTCGAGTGTTGCTAATCCGCATTATTCTGATCCGAACGCTGCAAGACAATATGCACCAACGGGAATAATCGGATGGGAAGTTAGTGAATATGGATTTGTACATTCTCATGCAAGTACTACGGAGCTTTCTTTAGATGATAAAAAAAGTGTACTAAATGCAGACTTTTCGATAGTTTATGCCGTAGTTCCTAATGAATATAATAATTCTGTGGTTGATATATTTAAGTATCATGATACGAGAAGTAATGGTTATAGTGTAGAAGGTGTTGTATACGGTATGAGTTATGATAGAAGTTATTTAACTGAGGAAAAGAGGGAATCGTTAAGGAATAGATATAAGCATGCTTGGAGTTTACATATAATGCGTTCTTATAATAATTATTGTGAAAATGGTTTTGATTGTCCAATTCTTAATTGGCCGAATGAAAGGTGGTAAAAATGAATAGAAAAACATTAGCAGTTGTAATACTTATTGTATTTTTACTTTTTATAAATATATTAACTATTTTAATTTGTAGCAATAAAACAAACAATTATGAAAAAAACAGTATTTATATTGGTAAATGGGAAAGTTTAGGAGATAAAAGTGATGTTGATTATATTTTAAAATCTTATGAAATTGAAAATAGTATGAATATAAAATATAATATTACAGAAGAGGATGCTGTTAGTATTGCTGCAATTGCATACAAATCGGTATTTGGAGATAAAATTAAAGATACATATGCAGAGGTAGAATATTACCATGATCAAGATGAAAACGGAACACTAAGAGAGTATTATCTTGTCTCGAGATATGAAAAAAATAATTATGATAATTCAAAATATTTATTGAGACCTAGTATTATAGTAGTTATAAATAAGAAGAATGGCGAGATTGTAGCAATAAGACCACAAGAAGGATAAGTAGTTATAGTATTTGTTTTATATGAATAATCGGCTACTATTCACTATTGATTTATTTGGTGAGGGAACCTTGGCAAACAATATGTTGGACTCGGATTACATGGAATCATGTGGATACACCTGGGGAATTATTCCAAATAACGTTTCTGAAAAGTTTAGTTAGATGTTTATGAATAGCTCGTTTATTCGTCAAGTAGCATTTGCAAGATTATTAAATTATACAATATTATATATGCCGGGGAGTCCATGGGCTCAAGTTGGAGTAAAAGCAAATTATGCAAGTTCAGTTGTTACACGGTAGCGTTAGGAGGAATTTTAATGTATTACTTATTAAGTCTTTTACCAATATTATTGCAAATATTCATAAATATATGTGTTTCTCCAAATTATAATTTTGCTTTGTTTGTTATTCATTTTGTTTGGATATTATTTGGTTTACCAATATATTTATTATTTGTTAATCTGCATTATTGTAAAATAAAGAAAATTAAATATTTAATTAGTTATATAAATATGCCGTTGATACTAATTTTAATAATTGGTGTAGGTCTGATATTTCATAAAATAAATTATGGTAAATTTTTAGGTGATGTCCCAATAATTATATATTTGATGGAATTTATAATACCTATTTTGATTATTTTAATTGGAATATCAATACATAAAAAATTATTAAAACGTAGTTAATTAGAGGTAAATATATATTTTATAGATATCTGAACTTATATATTGGTAATGCTAATAAAGTTGTTATAAATATATAAAAATATTTATTTTCTAAATAGTTACTCTGAATTCGGTTATATATGGAGACACAGCAATGTTGGCTACACACTATAATCAAGGAGAAATAAATCCTCCACATTCAGATCCATCTCCTAATCCTTTTGGAATAAATGCAAGAAATGAATATTATTATATGCGTGATTTATTAGGAATATAAAAAAGGAGAAACTATGAAAAAGTATGTTAAAATAGCAGTGACAATAATTATATTATTACCAATTATATATTTTCTGATAAATTGGGGAAGTGCATTAATAAGATGCGAAGTATTAACAATAATGCATGGTTCAGAGTTTGGAGAAATATATAAAGAAAAGACGATGATAGGAGAACTGGATTATTTAAAGGTATTGAATTATTCAGATGAATATGCAGAGGTATACTATGTATCAAAACATAGAGCCGGCGGTGATATTGTGTCTTTTGTTAAAGAAAATAATATTTGGCAATTTAAAAGTTGGAAAACAGTATGGTCAAATACAGGAGGAAGTGCATCTGATGTAATATGGCCATATTGGTGGCATTTTATATATGGAGGATTTTGATTAATAAATTAACCTAGGGCAAGTAATTACTTGCCCTAGAGTACATTTTATATACGCATATGACGGAACAGGAACGAGAATAGGAAAGACAGTAAACGGAGTAAGCACAGGGCAAATCTGGAACAACGGAAACGTAATAGCCGAATATGGAACAAAAGGAACAAAGACGTATATACGAGGAGCCGGAGGAGAAATAGTAAAGACAAAGGATAGCGCAAATAACAGCAGATATTTCTCATATAACGCCCATGGAGACACAACAAACATAATAGAAAAGAATGCAGAAAGTACATCATTTGCAGTAACGGCAGCATATGAATATGACGCATTCGGAGGTTTAGCAACAGGAACAGGCGGAGAAGCAGACAGCAACGCATTCAGATATAACGGACAATATACCGATGAAGAGACGGGATTAATATATCTAAGAAACAGATACTATGATCCTGAAATAGGAAGATTCACTCAGGAAGACCCATATTGGAATCCAGGTAATATGATATACGGAGATAGTGGAAATAATAACATTCCTTCCTATGAATCCATATCACAAAGCGCAAATTTATATGTGTACTGTGCAAGTGATCCTATTAATAGTGTCGACCCTACAGGTGAAAACTGGGTAGTAGATAAACTTGGTGAAATAGCAAATTATGCTTTAAAGTGGGGATATTGGGCACAAAAACAGGCACAAAGAGACTTTTGGTGGTGTGGTGCAGAATGGTATTTAAAACCGAATGGATATTTGACTTCTGCATGGATGTTAGAAAATTCATTGCAAGATAATCCTGAAGATCAGTGGCGTGGAGATGATTCAAGAATAGCAAGTTTAATCAAAAATGACCCTGAATTTTTGAATCTTGCGTATAATTGTATTGATGCATATGGATATCAGGGAGACTTTTATTGTGATGGATTTGTTGCTTTTCAAACAGGTGATTTATATTATTCATTACATAAGTCTAATGTTTCAATTTCAGCTTATGATATGGGTTATGGTGTATGGGTATTGAATTGTAGTTTAACAGATACATGTGATTATACTGAGATTACAACTCTTATGGGAAATGACATGAAAGCGGGTTTAGGAACTATTGCAAATGATGTGGCTACTGTATCACAATGGAGTGGTGCAATAAATCCATATAATATCACTGTAGAATTTTCTATAGTAATTGAGGTGTGATAATATGAAGAGATTTGAGTTAATTATATTGATAGGAGCAATTACTTTTTCACTAGTTATATCCTGGCTCATAGTTTTTAATAGTAATTTTTTCAATTTATCTGGCTTTGGTGATGATACTGTGTTTAGTGAAAAAGGATGTGATTTTAGTATTATTAAAACAACAAACAAATTTTTGGTTTTAGAAAAATCGAAAAATACATATATAAATGTTTTAGCAAATGTTATCAAATATAAAAAGAATAATGGAAATTTATATGTAATTGGAGAAAACGGATATGCAGTTATATATTTAAAGGAAAATTTTTGTAAAGTGTTTTATGGAAAAAAGAATGATATATATGAGAATAGACAAGAATTTGAAATTCCATCATTAGTTTATATTTTAAAATCTTTTAATGAGTTTTCAAAACCTGAAATTAATTATTTTAGTAAATTAGAAGAAGACATCTAAATTAATTTTATTAAAAACAATTAAAAAAACATTTTTGGTATTTAAAATGAAATTATTAAGTTAGAGAAGTCATTGTAACCGTGGCTTCTCTAGTTATGATAACGGATATGAATATAATACTAAACATGTAAAAAAGGAACAAAGACGTATATCCGAGGAGCCGGAGGAGAAATAGTAAAGACAAAAGACAGCGCAAGCAACAGCAGATACTTCTCATATAACGCCCATGGAGACACAACAAACATAATAGAGAAGAACGCGGAAAGTACATCATTTGCAGTAACGGCAGCATATGAATATGACGCATTCGGCGGTTTAGCAACAGGAACAGGCGGGGAAGCAGACAGCAACGGATTCAGATACAACGGACAATATACCGATGAAGAAACTGGATTGATATATTTGCGTAATCGTTACTATGACCCAAGTATAGGTAGATTTACTCAGGAAGATCCATATTGGAATCCAACGAATATGATTTATGGAGATGGAAAAAAGAGTACTGTAATAGTAAAGTATAATAATGATAATACAACCGATATGTCGTGTTATGCAAATGAAATAAATTCAATATTGATTAAAAATTATGGAAAAGTTGAATTTATTTCTAGTAAATATTATAATGAATATATTGAAAATAATTTGAAATACGAAAAACTTCTTGGTACTATAAAAGAGGAAAACGATTATTTTATCAATGATGTTTCTGAAGGATACTCAGTATATAGTGTTATATTAATTCCGAAAAATGATATAATAAAACAATCAATTAATCTATATTGTTATTGTTGTAATAATCCTTTAAAATATGACGATCGAATAGGATTAAGTGTGTATTTCATTGGAGCAAATATTACGGCAGGAATTGGAATTTATATTGCAGCTGATGCCATGTTGGTATGGGATGATGAAGGAAATATGGGTATAATGATAGGCTGTTCGATTGGTGGAGGAGCACTTGTTCCAGGAATTGGTGGGCTAGTTGGTCAATACAACAACTTAGATAATATATATCAGCTATGTGGACAGTCAGTATCAGCTGGTGTGGCTGCTGAATTTGGTTTTGAATATCAGGGGTCAAATGGTGCAAGTGGATTTGCTTTAGTTACAGGACTTGGTTTTTATGGTGCTGTAAATTATGGATGGATGTTATGTAGTTGGAGGATGTGGTAATGAAATTTTATACTGAAAAATCAATACAAGAATGTGAATTGATTTTAATGAAAAAAATCAATTGCTATAAAAATTATAATTTAAGTAATGTATTATCAGAGATTGGAAAAAGAAATGCAATAGGAGAATTAAAAAAAGAAAAATTTTGGTTAAAGAAAACGAATATATTTTATCCTCGAATATTAGGTAGAAACTTTTATGGTTCATTATTAAAACAAAATAATAAAACATATATTATTGGACATTTTAGATTTTCTAATATATATTATTCAGTGTGGATTATTTTATTTATATTGTCAACTTGTTATTTTACTATTATAAATAATATATTTATTGGATTATGTGTTAATATTGCGATTGCTATATTATTTTTTGTTATATCTTTAGGCGAGATAATAATGACAAAAAAAGAAGAGAAATTTATTTTGGATTTATTAGAGTTACTAAAATAATATATTATTTTAACATTTAAAATTTGGTTTTAGGAAAATTCACTCAGGAAGGCCCATATTGGAATCTGGGTAATATGATATATGGAGATCAACAATTTGAAGAGGGCGAAGTAAAAATACCGGATTACCATGCTATAGTTCAAAGTGCTAATTTATATGTGTACTGCGCTAATGACTCCGTTAATGGAGTTGATCCTACAGGTATGGTTGCAGGAGAGCGGTTTTCAAGCGCAGATTATGCTGCTGAAGATTGGTCATGGAATTATTTTGCTATTGTAGATTATACATTATATGAACAAATGTCTATTATTTATGAAGTTAGTAATGGATCAGATAAATACTATACTTATGGTTATGCTTCATATAATCAAAGAGATGCAAGTCCACATTTTGTTTACTATGAAGATGTATTAGCAAACGGAGTTGAAATACCAGATGGATATAGTGCCACGCCTATTGCATTTGTTCATGCACAAGCAAATATATCATATCCTTCAAATTATGATTATAGCTTAGTGCGTGATAACAATTTAAAAGCATTTTATACTGTAACTTATGCTGGAGACAATAAATATAATTTAGATAAAGATTATTTATCTGGTGATGATTTTGATTATTATAGAGTTGGAACGAATACATATAATTATTTATCCTCTCAACGTAAGTGGGAATTATATAATAAGTTTCATGATAAATGGGAGTGGCATATTGCAAATTATTGTGATTTAGCATGTGAACTCAAAGTTTGGCCTAGAACGAGAGGAGAGGATTGGTAATGAAAAAAGTTTTTTTTATTAGTCTTACATTTAACGTTATTATAATAATATTATTTTTGATAGTAATATTTTTTATTTATAATAATTATAGTTATACTGGACAAGGTAATTATGTTTATGATAATACAATTAATGGTAGTAATTATTATCAGCAATTTGAATTTCGTAGAGCAAGTGAATTTTCAACAGATAAGAATTTGTTTATTGATGAAAATTATGCGTGTAAAATAGGAAATATAGCAATAAATACTTCCTTTAAGAATTATAGTTTTGAGAATAAAACAAGTATAATTTTATGTGAGGATTTAGATGAAAATGGCAAGACAGAAAGATATTATATTGTAACTAGAAATGTAAAAAATTCATCTAATAATTTATGTATAAGCGCGGCGATAAATAAAGATGATGGAAGTGTTAAACGCGTATGGTTAAGTTCGTCTGAATAAGTATTATCAAACATGATGATAACAACAGGCTGACATACCAAAATTGTGAATATGGGTATTGTATGAGTAACGAGCAAACATATAGTTACGATTGTAACGGAAACATGACAAGTAAAAATACCCACATATATTATGATGATTATTCACCTGATGAACATTTCCATACAGAATATGAAAACACAACAAGAGATTACGGATATAACCTGCAGAATAAGATGGAGAGTTATGACGGAAAAGGTCAAACGGCAACGTACGTATATGATGGAACAGGAACGAGAATAGGAAAAACAGTAAACGGAGTAAGCACAGGACAAATATGGAACAACGGAAACGTAATAGCCGAGTACGGAACAAGAGGAACAAAGTCGTATATCCTGGGAGTCGGAGGAGAAATAGTAAAGACAAAAGACAGCACAAGCAACAGTAGATATTTCTCATATAACGCCCACGGAGACACAACGAACATAATAGAAAAGAAAGCGGAAAGTACATCATTTGCAGTAACGGCAGCGTATGAATATGACGCATTCGGATGTTTAGTAACAGGAACAGGCGGAGGAGAAGCAGACAGCAACGCATTCAGATACAACGGACAATATACCGATGAAGAGACTGGATTGATATATTTGCGTAATCGTTACTATGACCCAAGTATAGGAAGATTTACTCAGGAAGATCCATATTGGAATCCAGGTAATATGATATATGGAGATAGTGGAAATAATAACATTCCTTCATATGAATCCATATCACAAAGCGCAAATTTGTATGTGTACTGTGCAAGTGATCCTGTTAATGGAGCTGATCCTTCTGGAGAATATGTAAATTTGTTGTATTTACAAAGTTTATATCAAATGTATGGAGTTACTGTAAATGTTGCTAGATTAATATGGCAAGCTGGGGCATATTTTTATCTTGACCAACAAAAGGGATGGTATTTAACAGCTACATTATTAGAAAGATCTACAAGTGGTATACCCAATCAAAGTTTTGTGGCAAATGGTGGCGATTATGCAGCGGAATTAGTTAGAAATGATGATGGATTTAATGCGCAAGTTAATAACGATTTGTGGAATATGGCCAATGCAGGATATACTTCAGTAGATATTTGGGGGTATTATGAATTTGATTTAAATAGTGATTTGGGAGCCGCTTTGCATAATGTAAGTTATAATGTTAGAGGAAGTATGAATGCTGAAGGACGTTGGGAAGTATATGTTAGCGTATATGATACATTCGATTTTACTGAATTTGTAATTCCAATTGGTGGTGAATATACGGCTCAAGAGACATTTTTATGGATAGTGAATGATGCAGCTGCAATAAGTCAAGCCATTAGTGTGATTCAACCAGTGGATGTAACTATCAATTATAAACAAACGTATTAATGGAGGATTGTTATGAAATCTTGTTCGATGTATATACTATTAATTATAATTTTTTTAAGTTCATGTAGTCCAAAATATAATGTTATATATAAGCGTGGTAAAGATACCCATTGCTTATATGGAGATGGTACATATCAGATATTATCTACAGGAATATATTCTGATAATAGAATTTTAACAGACAAAAAATATCATCTATATAATTTAAAATATAAGACTACAGTAATGCACGATATATCAGATTACAAAAAAGATAATGAAATGGTATATTTGAAAGGAACTGATAAAGAAGAGAATAGAATATATATAATTATAGATATTAAAACTAATCAAATAAAGTATTATAGTTCGAATGAAGTTTATCCAACTTTTATGTATGCACAAATTCTAGAAGAAAATGGAGAATTACTAATAATAAAAGATTTTGAACAAATAGATGAAAATGGTAAAAAATACTTTTATGAATTAAAATGGAGTAATTAATATATTAAATTTTGTGTATTCAATTGTTTAGTGTTTAAATTAGAGAAGTCGCTATAATTGTGACTTCTCTAATTATGCTAATAGAATATGAATATAATATTCAGAATATAGTAAGTGGAGAAGAAATAACAGTATCATACGCATATGACGGAACAGGAACGAGAATAGGAAAGACAGTAAACGGAGTAAGCACAGGACAAATCTGGAACAATGGAAATGTAATAGCCGAATACGGAACAAAAGGAATAAAGTCGTATATCCGAGGAGCCGGAGGAGAAATAGTAAAGGCAAAGGATAGCACAAATAACAACAGATATTTCTCATATAACGCCCACGGAGACACAACAAACATAATAGAGAAGAATGCAGAAAGTACATCATTTGCAGTAACGGCAGCATATGAATATGACGCATTCGGCGGTTTGGTATCAGGAACAGGCGGAGAAGCAGAAAGCAACGCATTCAGATACAACGGACAATATACCGATGAAGAGACTGGATTAATATATCTAAGAAACAGATATTATGATCCAAGTATAGGTAGATTTACTCAGGAAGATACATATTGGAATCCAGGTAATATGATATATGGAGATAGTGGAAATAATATGCCTTCCTATGAATCTATTGTACAAAGTGCAAATTTGTATGTGTATTGTACAAATGACCCTATTAATTATGATGATATTAATGGTTTAACTTTAACATTAATAGGCTCGGGTGAAGAAGTGGCGTTAATTTATAGTAATATAGAAAGATTAACTAATGATAAACTTGTGTTGCAACAAGTTGAAGGTACAAAATGTATATGAGGTGCATCGTTTAGAGCATGGATATGGTGATTTATCAATAGGCACTGAATTAGTTGGTCGTATAATTGATAATAATGCATATGATTGTAAAATATTATTTAATTATGCTATGGGAAATAATTCAGGAACTGATCCTGAAAATAATTATGCCTATATGTGGTACGATGATAATAATGTTGCACATTCTAATGAAGGTTGTGGAGCCGTGATACAATTAGGATATGATACACCAAGTCCTTGGGTAGAAAGCGGTGAATACATGGAACAGGAGAAGATGCCGTTGTATATAGCGATTGGACATGAAATGATACATGCGTTAAGAATAATGGGGGGAAACTTTAAAGATCCTGATTATTATTATGATTATTCTAATCAAACTGCTTATGAAGAATATGAAACTTCAGGAATATCATATTATGATTCAAATGGTAATTTTGTAGATTGTGGACAATGGCATATATCTGAAAATGCGTTAAGGCGCGAACATCGGTATAGAGGTGAACCGGGGTGTAGACGTAGAGTGAGGTATAATTTATGAGAAAAATTTTTATTGGGTTATTGTTATTAATAATTATTATTAGCGTCATAGGTGTATCCTGGTTATATCCAGTATCAGAAATATCAGGTTATATAAAATGTCAAGAAATATTTTACTTTGATATTCATTCTAATGGTGATGTGGATTATTATATAGGTTATTATAATATTATGACTAAAGGTTCTGAAAATGCTGACTTAGCAAAAGAAAATATACATATGAAAAAGAAATTGACTTTAAAACAAAAATATGATATTAACAAATGTGTTAAAAAAATAATAGGAAATGATACAAAAGATAAAGAGAAAGAAGTAAACGGTGGGGGAGTTAGTATGTGTGTTAAAATAAATGACATATGTTATTATTCTGATATGTATATATTTGGTTCTAAATATGATATTAGTAATCACATATTTAAGTATTCAAATTGGGAACCTCAAAGTACGGCAGAAAAAACAAACCCTAATGTGTTGGATTTGTGTATGACTATGTGGATTTTAAAACCTGAGGAATTGTCTCAATTATGGAATTTCGATTGGAACAATATTCCTCCAAAGGAGTTTAATCAACGGAATTATAAGATTTATTTAAAAGAATGGCGAGATGAGTGGGAAAAAGCCACTAAAGGTATTGTTGATGAAATATTATAAGTTATAATATACAGAGTTTGTTAAGACAGCATCATTTTAGTATGATGCTGTCAGTAGTTTAGAATTAGGAACAGGAACGAACAGTAAACGGAGTAAGCACAGGGCAAATATGGAGCAACGGAAACGTAATAGCCGAATACGTAACAAGAGGAACAAAGTCGTATATACGAGGAGCCGGAGGAGAAATAGTAAAGACAAAGGATAGAGCAAATAACAACAGATACTTATCATATAACGCCCACGGAGACATAACAAACATAATAGAAAAGAATGCGGAAAGTACATCATTTGCAGTAACGGCAGCATATGAATACGATGCATTCGGAGGCTTGGTAACAGGAACAGGCGGAGGAGAAGCAGAAAGCAACGCATTCAGATACAACGGACAATATACCGATGAAGAGACTGGATTAATATATCTAAGAAACAGATATTATGACCTAAGTATAGGTAGATTTACTCAGGAAGACCCCGTTCAAGATGGTATGAATTGGTATGTATATTGTGGAAATGATCCTGTTAATTTAATTGATCCATTGGGATTATTTGATTATAATACATCTTTATATTATGGCATGGGATATAGTGAAGATGTAATTGCTTTACAAAATGAGTTGGCATATTTAGGATATTTAAATACCAATGATAGAGATGGATATTTTGGACAAAAAACTTTAAATGCAGTAAATGCATATAAAAATGATAGGGGTTTATGGAATGATGGAGCTTTTAGCGGAGTGGTTGGGTTAACTACATGGCAAAGTTTAGGATTAATATATAGAACACAGGGAGATATAGACAGGGGAGTAACCATTTTTACTGAAGCAACAGGAGCACAATATTTTGATGTTACTAAAATGTTTAATGATCAGTTGTGGTATTCTGAACAAATGCTAGATGAAAAATGGCAAGGAGATAAACAAATTACATTTTATAATAAAGTGAATCATAAAGGAGATTGGGATATAAAACGTCAAGAATCATGGGATCGAACTTTTGGAGGATCATATCCTGGCTCATTTAATTCTACAGTAATATTATATGGAGAATATTCAAGCCCGGAGGAGATGGGCAATATTATGTATGCATATTTAGGAAGATGTATTGGATTTAGTGAAACTGTTTTATATTGGGGTGGAGACTATGCTGCAGGAGGATGGAACGGTATTAAAAACTCTGCTGATACTCCAGAAGATAAAGCTGCTATACAAAAAGGATTTAATTTATATAACAAGAAGAAAGGGTAATTATTATAAAATGTTATCTCGTTTATTTTTGGTGCACTTTTGGTTTTAGTGTTATTGTTATTTTTACATAGTAATTTGGATAATTATAAAAATATTGCAAAAGCATATGAAACAAATCGTGACAATTTTGAAAGTGTAGCAAATGAACTAATGAATTATACTGAGGATATTTATATAGACAAAGATAATGTAAGTGATGTAGGAAAAGTGTTAAATGATAAATATGGAATAAATTTATCAATTGAAAAAATTAACATAATTTTTAAAAATAAATTTAAATCAATTACTAAAAGAGGAAATTCTATTTTATTTTATCGAGGCAATTTAAATAAAAATTATGTAGGTATTAGAGCATATGGGATAGCTTATTTTAAATATTATTTTGCTACAAATGAACCAACACATGAATTAATAACTGCTATTCGAGCACTTGATGAAAAAAATAATGGTTGGTATTATTATGAGCAAAGATAGTAACTAATAATACTATATATCAATGTCAATAAATACATTATGAATCCTATAAATTAAAATTTAGAAATATTAATAACAAATATGGAACAGGAACGAGAATAGGAAAGACAGTAAACGGAGTAAGCACAGGACAAATATGGAACAACGGAAACGTAATAGCCGAATACGGAACAAAAGGAACAAAGATGTATATCCGAGGAGCCGGAGGAGAAATAGTAAAGACAAAAGACAGCGCAAGCAACAGTAGATATTTCTCATATAACGCCCACGGAGACACAACAAACATAATAGAGAAGAACGCAGAAAGCACATCATTTGCAGTAACGGCAGCATATGAATATGACGCATTCGGCGGTTTAGTATCAGGAACAGGCGGAGGAGAAGCAGACAGCAACGGATTCAGATACAACGGACAATATACCGATGAAGAGACTGGATTGATATATTTGCTTAATCGTTACTATGACCCAAGTATAGGTGGATTTACTCAGGAAGACCCATATTGGAATCCAACGAATATGATTTATGGAGACCAACAATTTGAAGATGGAGAAGTAAAGATACCGGATTACCATGCTATAGTTCAAAGTGCTAATTTATATGTGTACTGCGCTAATGACCCTGTGAATGGTATTGATCCTACAGGTCTTGAATTAAATTATGTAGCAACATTTATAGCAGAGTATGATGCAAAAATATATGTTGATAACGATAATAGATGCACCTGGGTAACAATGAATGGTACAACTCAGCCAATATATTGGGACAGTGAAAATAATTGGTATTTTGATAGTACTAAATTAAATATTGGTGAAAATACATATGTTTTAATGGATAGAACTGATTTTCTTAAATTGTTTGATGTAGACTTTGTTGCAGTGGAAAAAGACTATAATCCAGATGTAAATAGTGCTGATTTATATAATGTTGCAACTATATTAGCAGGATTCTTAAATACAATTTTAAAACTTGAATTCCCTTCAGCTGGTTATGATAATTATATAAACCAGCAGTATAAAGCAACAATTAATGGTGAAAGTTATGTTACCGAGGTATGGGTTAAGGTAAGTGGTGATTATTCTGTTAACAGCTGGACAAATAAGGCGTGGGATTCAGGACAAACGAGAGATAACTTAGAATATAAAGAGTATTATTTACAGCAGGGATATTATTCTATTTATTAGATAGGAGTAAACTCGTTATGAATAAACATGATAAGTTTTTTGAAAATAAATGGAAATGGTTTGATTTTACAAATTTTGTAATTTTACCTGTTTCTTTATTGGTTCTTGTAATAATTTTATTTGTTTTAATATTGCAACTTTTTTCTGCATTCTCTTTAGAAATTTTGTTACTTACTTTGTTTATATTGATATATTTATTATCAGTTGGAGTTGTGATGTACGGATTTAAAAACTATAGGAAATATGGGATAGTAATGTATTTTATTATAAGAATAGTTTCTTTAGTATTAAATGATTGTTTGTTACAAAAAAATATTTTAATGTTTGTTTGTGATGTTATAATATTTTTATTAGAGTTAGTATATTATAGTAAAAGATTTAAATATTTTGTATAATTTAAAAATATTATCAATTATATATAATGAAACATAATTATTCATATATAATACCAATAGTGATAAATAAAAAGCTAATCACGTAATTATAAAAATGTTAAATAGGCTTCTTAAATATTTTAAGGAGCCTATTTATATTTATTTAAAAATATAATATCTATTTACCGACTGAATCCTCAGGCACGTATCCAACTTTGATAATTTCTTCAATAAACAAATTTAAGTCTATGCCGCCATTTATAATTATATTAATTAAACTCTTAAATGATGGTAGTCTTTTTCCATTTTCTAAGTCTATGTATTGACGTGGTGACAGACAACATCTCTCTGCCATTTTCTCTTGATTTAATTTTAGTTCAATTCTTCTAAAGTATAATGTTTTTCCAAAGCACATTTTTAATATGTTCATCATTTCACTCCCACTCTTTAAAATATATGAATATTCTATCAATAATATATTTTAAACTATATGTTACATATTGCGTATAAACTCTGTTTTCAGATATTCTTATAAAATGTGAAAAATGATTTATATTAAAAATTATCATTAATAAAAAAATACAGCTTCAAAATCCGTGATTGAATGTCAATAAATGTGTTACGAAAGTCTTATAAACTAAAATCAAAACATATTAATAACAAATATAGATATAAAATAATAAAAACAGATAAATCGCTTCACTACTTGATATAATATATCAAGAGGAGCAATATAATGATTAGAGTTTTATTGTCTAGGAAGTTAGGCGAACTTCGATGGACACAAGCTGACCTTGCACGGAAAACAGGGATAAGACCTAATACTATAAATGACCTTTATCATGAAATGGCAGATCGAGTAAGTTTAGAACAGATTGACTTAATATGTGAAGCTTTAAATTGTGATTTAAGCGAGTTATTGGTTTGTGTTCCTAATTCTGTGTCAGAGTTAAACTCGCGTAATCGTTTAGGTGAGTTAAAAAAAGACACCTAATTTGAATCGACTCTCAATTGTTAGATTTTGGTCTAACTTTTGGTGGTCACATCAGTTAGGTGTCTTGTATGTATATTATTAATATTTTTATTTGAACTAATTTGAAAGTCAATTACATATAATAGAAAATTTATGGGACGATTGTGATGTGATTATTTTGACCTTAATTTTTTAAGGTCATTAGCAAATTTTTCGCAAAAATTAATGGTTTTCTTGAAGACTATGAGTATGATAACCTGGTACTTACAGAAAATTTAATGCGAATGTTTATAGTTAATGATATAGCTGGAGTGTATGGTGGTAAATAGGTTGCAATAAATTTAAAATTGGATATTAGAGGTGTTAATTTAGCAAATAGGGAGCTATGATTGCCCTATAATTATTTTGAATAATTCATCAAATTCGGTTGTCATTTTATAAAAATATGATATAATTATAATTAATATATTTATGGTGGTTATTATAGTGAGCGAATTTTTGATAAATATTACTGGGCGAATAAATAATTTTAATTTACCAAAGAATCAACCGTTATTACCATTGTTTGAAGCTATTGTTAATTCATTTCATGCTATTGAAGAAAGCCGTGATAAAGATAAAAATTTCACTGCAGGTGAGATTAGTATTAAAATAATTCGGGAGATCAAATTGAAATTGATGAAAACGATTTAGATAATATTACTGGTTTTGAAATATGTGACAATGGTATTGGATTTGATGAAAATAATTTTAAATCATTTTTGGAATCAGATTCAACTTATAAAGCTAAAATAGGTGGCAAAGGTGTTGGCAGATTTTCATGGTTGAAGGCTTTTGAAGAAGTAGAAATTCAAAGTGTTTATAAAGAGTATGATGACAAATTTGTGCAACGGTCTTTTTGTTTTAGAAAGTATAGCAAGGAAATAAGTGACGTTAATAAAGCCGCTTTGTCTGATTACGTTGCACACAGGAAAATTATTATCGATTTACTTTCAACAGGTATTAGGAAAATAGATAATGAAAAATTTAGTAAGGAAGAATTTATACATAATTTAATATTTCCTATGAAATGTTCATCGGATGATATAGACTATGAATCTCATAATCTATGGCTAATAGATGAAAGATTAGCTTACAGTTCTTATGTAGCATCTGATGTTTCACTTAATACTAAAAAAATGATGATAGACCTGATTTATTGTTATTGGATAATCCGATTGCTGTTTCTGACCAGCAGAATGATGGAACAGAATTTGATACTATAACTATATTTGAATTAAAACGTCCAATGTGCAATGATTATTCATCTGCATATAATCCAATTACTCAACTATATAAATATGTAGATAAAATAAAAGATGGTAAGGTCAGAGATATTAGCGGAAGGCCTGTTCATGCAAAAAATACTACACGATTTTATTTATATGCCGTGTGCGATATAACTACAACGCTTGAAAAGGTTATAAAGCAATTTGATTTTATATTTACGCCTAATAAAATAGGTTATTATAAAATGAATGAGACTTACAATACTTATGTTGAAATTCTACCATTTGATAAAATGATTAATGATTCAAAAAAGCGAAATAGAATTTTATTTGAAAAACTTGGTTTATAAAATTGTTTATATAAAAAAGCGCAGCCGACTTAACTTCTCCAGTTTAGTTGGACAGCACAAAAAGTATTATCTATAAAAGTATTATCTATAATTGTATTCTATAATAGATGGTACTTTTTTTGTTATTATCTGTTTTTACTGGTTCTGAATAAGATGCTCCGCTTTTTTGTTTAGAAAATATATCTTTTTTTATTGAAAATATTTAATTTTCATAATTAAACACAAAAATATTTGTCAAAAAGTAAATATATGAGACTAGTCTCATATATCTTTGTGATATAAATTGATAAAATGTTTGCATATTTTATCAAAGGGTGTGGAATTATGGAACCTGTTGACATTTTGAAAATGTGTTTTAGTAATATTCTGTATTTTAAAAGAAAAGAATTAAATCTCAGTCAGGGAAAGATGGCTGAAAAATGCTGTATGTCATTAAGACAATTTGCAGATATTGAAAGCGGGAAGAGGTTTCCATCTTCTATTAGCCTGATTAACTTCATAATAAATGGCGAGATAGATATAAATAAGTTTATTTCTGATATTCAAAAGTTAGGTTATGTGCCCAAAGACAGAGTTAAAAAGGATGAAAAGTAAATTATTATTTACACGAATCTTACACGTTTTTTTAGAAATCGGCAAAAAATGACTTGTTATAAAATCAATGAATTTAATTGAAAAACAGCGTAATTATGTAGGTTATATGGGGGAATACGACAGGATTGTAAATACGTAAAAATGTTATGATTAATTCCCACCATGTCTGCCAAAACTGGAAAACTTAAAGTTTTCCAGTTTTTATTTTAGCTATAAAGATGTATTTTATATAAATTTGTTGGTGTTTATAAAATCATAAATGTGTTTAAAAATTACTTTTATATTCATATTTAACTTATGTCTTTAATTAATACCATGGACTTGAAATTTTTTATTATTTTAATTTGTACCAAACATTTTCGAGATTTTGCACGGCGCTTTCAATTTCAGGAATAGTTAATCCGGCGTAACCAAATACAAAAGCATTTTTGGTCATAATATTATTTGGTTTTAATAAAAATTTTGTCATTTCAAAAATCTTTACTCCATTATTAAATGCAAGTTTTGTTAATTCTGTTCCATTCATTTGGCTGTCAAATATTCCAAGCAAATTCATTCCCGTATCATAATTAATAAACTTAAATCGTGGGCCAAGTTTAGATTTTTGTATAGAAGAAATAAGATAATTGCGTTTGTCTTTCATAGTTTTATTGTTACGTTTTATTAAACGTTCCAGTTGGCCGCTGTTAATCATGTCTTGATATATTTTTTGTTCAAGAATTGTTATGAGAGGCGAATATGTTTCAATTTTTTTTATTACTGATTCTACCAAACCGTGTGGAAGAACCATAAACGAAGTCTTTACGTTGGGAGAAATAGTTAAGTCGAATGAATCAATAAAAATTACATTTTCTCCTTTATATATTGAATAAATTGGATTAGGAGTATTATTGGTATAATTTAAATTTCCGTCAGTTGCAACTTCTATTACGTATTTGCTGCTGTTTTTTCCGCTGCACCACTGGGCAAGTTCTCTGCGCTGCTTTTTAGACATGCAATGTCCGGTTGGAAGTTGATTTTCCGGCATGACAAACATAACGTCAATACCGAGCTCATCCAGTTTGTCACATTTAAATCCGTTGTCTAAGTCTATATCAACCAGTCTTATATCTAAACCAAGATTTTTTAACCATATAAACATTTTATAATCAGTAGGATTTTCAAATCCATAAACTTTATCAGTTCCAAGTATCATCACTACAACAGTAAGAAGATATTGAATACCCGCACCTAAAAATATATCACTTACGGAGCAATCTATATTCCGCCTATTATATAAAAATCTTGAAATTGCAGACCTAAATTCTAATTCCCCTCGTTTATTTCCATGCATGTAAAAGCTGGAAAAATCATTTGCTTGAATATATTTTGTGAGCATTTTTGAATATGTGTCATCTAAGTTGGATATTTCACAATTATTATAACTAAAATTATAAGTATAGTCTGTGTTGCTTTCCCATGGAACATCATCATATTCACCGTATTGTATATCATTAGACTTTACATAAAAACCGCTTCGGTCAATTGTTATTACATAACCTTCATCTACTAATGCCTGGTATGCGTTATTAATTGTTGTGGTACTTAAATTTAAATCTTTTGCAAGGTTTCTTCTTGATGGAAGTTTTTGCATATTTTCGAGCTTTCCGGTATTTATGTCATTTATAAAGGCTTGTTTAACTTGCACATAAAGGGGTATACCATTATTCTTTTTTATAAAACTATATATAGACATAATAAACTCCTCCTAATTATTGTAACATTATAACATAATATCAGTAGTAATTCAATACTTTTTGTCTTTTGGTATTTAAAATATTTTTTTCTGGCTATTGTTTCTTTTGGTTATTTTATATATAATTAAAGAGAAAAGATTAAAAATACATTAAAAAATAACTAAAAGTTTAAGGAGGAAAAAGGATGAGAAAAAGATGTATAAGTTTGGCAGTGGCGATAATGATGCTGCTCACGATGTTGTCGGGTATGACATTGGCGACAGCGGCTGAGCAAGGTGCCGGACAAGAGGGAACATCTGAACTGATGGGAGAAGCATACAAGACATTTAACTTTAAATCGGCAGAAGTAGACGGAGCCATAAATGTTAAAAATACAGACATGTATGACGCGTCAAAGGGATATGGATTTGTGAAAACAAACAGTGCTATGCCTGCAAGAACCGTAGATCCCAGTAAAATAAAGCAGGATGAAAACGGCTGTAGCATAACTGAGACAGACGCAACAACGGTAAAAAGCAAGGATGGAAATAATGATAATTTCGGTGGATTAATATTCCGTGTTGATGTAGATAAACTTGGAGGTTATGGAATAACAGTTAACTGTACAAGTGAAACAACATCAAGTAATACATGGATAGCTCCGACAGGAATGCAGGCAAGCAGAATAACGAGTTCAAGTGCTTGGGATACTGCTGGACTTGTGGCACATAATAATTATGCGTCATGGGAAGGTTCAACGTGGAAGTATGACTATGTGACAGGCTGGCCGTACATAGAGATAGAAATTGAGCCAAACAAACAGCCAACGGCAGCAGGAACTACTATAGGAATAGAATCAATTTCGCTGAGCAGAATAGAAAATAATACTGCGTCAGGAAAGCCGACAGTGTTTGTGCTGGGAGACTCAACACAGAAGACTTATACATTTGAGGAAGACAGCATGAGTTCATGGGGGCAGAATATTTTTAAAATGTTTGATTTGGACAAGGTAAACGTTGTAAATTATTCAATGGGTGGACGTTCAATGAGAGCGAACTATACAGAAGGAAGATTTAACAATGTTCTGTATAATGCAAAAGAAGGAGATTTTGTACTGATTCATTCTGCACATAATGATGAAACTGATGATTCAGCTATGAGATTTGGAAGAGGTTCAAGTAAAGTGACGTATCCAAAATGGCTGGATATGTATTGTGCTGCAATGGAAGAGAGAGGAGTAACTCCGATATTGGTGTCAGGAATGCCGAGAACAAGTAATGGTGTTGCATCGGTAAGCAGTGAGAAACCAAGGGGCTTTAATCCAAACTCACCGCAGTTTATGGAAGATAAGGCAAAGGCTGATAATAAAGTAGAGTTTGTAGATTTGTTTGCAAAGGCAAAGGCATATTTTGAAAAGATAGGCTCAGCAGAGACAATGGATATATACCAAAGTCTTGAAGCCGGAGAGTCACCGGGAAAAACAAACAGCGGCTCATATGCAAACGGACATCCTGATAACAAAATAGATGGAACGCACTATAAAGAAGCGGCAGGAAAGATGTTCAGCAAACTGATTGCAGAGGATATTTATGCTCAGAGCGCGGCTGGTAGTGCAAAGATAAAAGAATTAGCAGGATACCTGAACGACAAAGTAAAGGCAGCATGCACAAGCGGAAATTGGAGCGAAGTATATCCCGAAAACAGAGCAAAGGATGTAACCGAAGCAAAAGTAAACGGATATTCAGCTTCAAATTCAAAGTATAGAAATCAAATAGAAAAAATGCTTCAAATAGGAGCTATGGATACAGATAATAATAATCTGTTTAATCCTGAGAAGTCAATAAGCACAAATGACTTTATAGCAGGAATATGCACAATTTGGAATTTAGAAACAGCAGATTTTGCAAAGTATATGAACAGCGGAACGCTGAACCGTGAAACAATGGCGGGGATAGTATATGACGCATATTCATTAAAATTCGGCAGAAACGTTGAAACAGGAGAATGGAACAAGCCGAAGTATATGACGGATTACAATGGTTCGAGTGTATCTCCTGATGATCCGGAGTATGATCCGAATTTAACAGGAGAGAGCGCACAGTATTATCCGTTGGTAGGCTGGGGAAATCTTACAGATACTAAAGATATATCAAGAGAGTACTTAGAAAAGTTCTATGAAGTATATAATTTGGGCTTAATGAGAAGTGAAAAAGGACTTAGCAGAACAAAGATGATGAACGGAACAGAGTTGGAGCCAAAGGCAGAAGTGACGAGAGCTAAGGCTGCAAAAGAACTGTTTTTCCTGTTCGGATTACAGCAGAACATAAAGACAGAAAATCAGGAGCCGACAGTACCGACCAACTATGGCGGAACGGACAAAAATCCGGTAGTGTATAAGGCAGTAAACTATACAGCAATGGATTATGAGTTCAGCGCAGTGGATATAGACTATGACGGAATGCTGAGTGTAGAGCTGAAGTATAATGGAGAAGGAACACCGTCAAACAAACTGGTGGTTGAGAGAAAATCATCAGAGGGAACGGTAACAGAGACAAAGAAGTATGATGTAAGCGGCAGCGGAAAAGTAAGCGGACTTGATATGAAGCTTGAGTTCGGCGAATCAGTTAACATGTATGTGGTAACAAGTGACGCTGATTCAACAAAGCTGAGTGTTGAAAGAACCGCAGAATGCACAAATGTAGTAATACCGGCAAAGAAGTATACGGCAGAAACAGCAGCCGGAATTCAAGGCGGAACAGTAGCTCTGACAAACTTAGGAGAAATTTCAGCTGAAACAGCAGAACTGGAATCAGCAGAGTTGAGCAGTGCAGGAGAAGTATGGTGGAGAGCAAACGGAGCTGTAAATGAAGGACAGGAACTTATGCCTGAACTTACAGCTGTAGGCGGAAGCTTGACGCCGATAATAACCTTGGACGTAACAGGGAGCACAAAAGCGACAATAGAAGGAGAGTCGTTTACGAAATATGTTTCACATGGTAAAATAAACGGAAAATTTGAAAACGGAATGATAACTGGTGCGGCAATGAAATTCGTAGCACCGGCCTCAGGAGTGCTTTCGTTATACGTAGTAGATGTAGGAAGCGGTAAGGAAGTAGCAATTACAGAAGAAGGAACGGCAACGAAGACAGACTCTGCGTATTACCATATAGCAACGGCAAAAGAGAATGTATGCGCAAGCATACCGGTAGAAGCAGGAAAGACCTATTATATGGGAGTACTGGGATCTAAGGGGAGATTTGTCGGAATATCGTATATGTCGGGAGCGCCGGTGGTATCTGTAAAAGCAAGACCGGGAGAGACCGTGCAGATAGACGCAGTTCCGGAAGCAGGAATGACAACAAAGGGAATGAGCGTAACAGGAGCAGCAGGAAGCGCGGTAGATGTAACGATGGCCGGAGCAAATCAAGGAACTTTTGTGATGCCGGAGGAAAATGTAACGATAGATGTAAGTTTTACAAGCGGAGGAGAAACTGAACCGTCAGCAACACCCGATGTTGTACCAACACCTGAAGTTGTACCAACGACCGAGCCGTTAGGATATGCTTATGAAATAACAGAAGCATATTATGGTGATGATGGAAAGCTGAACGTTGAGTTAAAGTACAACGGAACAGAAGAAAACCCAACAGGAAAACTTCTTGCAGCAGCATATGACGAAGCAGACAGCGAGATAATGCTGGATGCAAAGAGCTATGACATAAAGGGAACAACGGTTGAAGGACTTGATTACAGCAAGCCTGATAAAGGAATTGTTAAACTTTATATTTGGAACGGTGTTGATACCTTAAATCCTTTGTCAAAAACTTTTGAGGTTAAAGACGTTTTAAGACCTACTGAATTACCGTCAGCAACGCCTGGACCAACAAGTGAACCGACCGTTAATAAAGCAACACTGACGCAGGAAAGCAGCGGAGCTAACTTTGAGTTTTCTACAATAAGAGACGCTGTAGCTAAAGCGACTGAATTAAATCCACAGTCTGAGGCTGAGCGTGTTGTAATTAATGTAGATCCAGGATTCTATGAAGAGCAGGTATTATTTGATAATGTAAAGTATATAACTCTTCAGCAGACTCCTGGTACTAATGGTAAAGTAAATCTTTCATGGTATTATTGTACTGGTTATTGCGCAGGCACAGCAGATTTAAACGGAAACTATGATCCTAAAATTAACTGGTCAAAAGAAGAAACCTGGAACGGTTATAAAGATACTGATGAAAAGTTTACCAAATATGAAGTAGGTCAGGTGTTAAATGGTGTTTCAACTATTTCATATTATGATTTAGACGGAGTTGCTCATAAGGATGTATCAGTTAGAGTTTCTCATTTAGGAAACTTTAGTGATATGGCTCCGCTTGTAGTAAGAAAGTCTGCAAGCGACATAACAGTTAAAGATTTTAATATAATAAATAGTATACCTGTTATGGTAACAAAAGGTGAAAAGGAAGCAGGAGTAAAGCCTCAGGCAGATAGAAAACTTATTCCCGGCAAAACGGATAATGAGTTAAAAGATATGCTTCCGGAGCGTGATAGTTTGAGCATTTGTTATGAAGACACAGCCGAAGTTGCACCTGAATCAGTGTTGAATTCTGATAAAACCGTAAGTAAAGCAAAATATATAGAAAAAACAAAAGATGGAAACTATACATTTACCCCTGAAGAAAGCGCGTATTTAGCTCGTTCATCAGGATTCAATGAAAGAGGTCATGCAGTTTCAATAAATGGCGACAGATGTATACTTGAAAACATTCGCGCAAGAGGTAATCAGGATTCAGTATATATTAGTGAAGGAAGAATATATTTTAAAAATTGTGATTTAATAGGCGGAACAGACTATATCTATGGTAATGCAACAGCAGTGTTTGATAACTGTAAGCTTGGAGCAGCTGGAATGACTGATAAGGATTACGGCGCAACAATAACTGCGGCAAATACTGATGGTAATAATGATTATGGATATCTGTTCTATAACTGCGAACTCTATAATACCCGAAATAATATAACAAATTCAATGTATGGAAGACCATGGAGACAGGACGCGCAGATTACATTCTATAATACAGTTATAGACGACAATGCAACTACAGGAGCAAGCCCGGCAGGAATAACAGCAGAAGGCTGGAGAGATATGTCAGGCAATATGAAGGAAGACGCTCGTTTCTATGAATACGGGACCAGAAATAAGAGTGGAGAAGCAGTAGATTTTTCTAAGAGAGTAAAATGCACCAATGGTTTTGGTTCTGTTCTTGATGATTGGCAGATTTTAGAGTTTAATCCTATAAATTATTTTAAAGCTAGATATAAGTGGACAGATAATTGGGATCCTATGAACATGACAGAAAAATATGCTGGAGTTAATAAAGTTGCAAGTGAGACAACATTTGTTATTCCGGAAGGAACAAGTACAGAAGTTGATCTGCCTCAGGCTCCTGCCGGTTACGAATTTAAGTGGGAATCAGCATCAGAATATGCCATAGTAAACAATGATGGCACAAAGGTAACTGTAATAAGACCGGCTAATGGCGAGACGCCAATTGAAACAACACTTGTACTCTATATTAGGGAATCATCAGATAAAGCTATAGGTACAAAGGCGGTTATTCCTGTAACAATTAATCCGACAACGGATACTGAAAATGTGTTTACAGCTACAGGAACCATTTCACTAAACGGTGCAGCTCCTGATGTTGATGTTGACTTCACGGTTAATTTCTATAAAGGAAATGCTGTAATCAAGCAAACATCTGCACAGATTGCTAAGGGAACCACCAGCGCTGTATATACTGCCGAGGGTATTCCGGTAGGTGAGTACGATGTGGTTTTTGATACTTTAACAGACGGATATAAGATTCTTAATCCTGAAAATGGAAAAACTACTATTACTGGAGCTAAAGGTGAATCTGTAACATCGGATGCATCAGTTGCTAAACTTGTTAATAAGACTTACTCGGTAACCGGTATCCCAACGAATTTGGGAAGCGGTGCAACAGTTGCAAATAACAATGGTGAATATACAGTTTCTAGCAGCTCAAAAACCTCAGACGGTGCATATTGGAATTTATCATCATTATCTGATGGAATAAAATCTACAGACGCAGTTACTGTAACATTTACAGTAACAATGGAAAAGGGCTATAGTACATCTGATGATTGTGCTACGGTAGATCTCTTAAGCGGAATTCCTGGAACATATAATAGCGATGAAAATAAAATACGTATCGCTAGAACAAGTTATGGACGTTGGGATCAAATGAATATGCTTGACGTTGGGGTTGGAAGACGAAGCGGTTCTTCAAATACTGAACATCAGTGGCTTAACTGTGCGGGAGGAAAATTCCCGGCTACAAATTATGCAGATCAAATTGTTAGTATAACTGCTAACTTCAAAACAGGAGTTTTGACTGCTAAGGCTAAGGTTGCTGGAGCGGATAGCTGGAATGAGTATAATATGTTTACTGGATTCCCGGAAGCCTCTAATATAGACAGAGATAATCTTTGCCTTGCTGTTTATCCTGGTTCAGCTGATCCAAATAAGTTCATAATTAAGGATATAACAGTTGAATATACAGAATTTGAATAATCTGTATTCAAAATTTATTTAGGTAGTAAAATTAATTTATAGATTTCTTCCCAATGAGAGACCGTCCGATATCGGACGGTCTTTCAATTTGTTGGTTCATTTTTGTGTCAAAGTGTTGCTAAATTAATATTTATGTGGTATAATATTAAGACATGTTCCGAACTAGGAGGGGATAATATGCTATGTTGCAGATGTAAAAAAAACTTAGCAGTTGTATATATTTCAAAATTGAATCCGGACGGTACGCAGAATAATGAAGGTTATTGTCTATCTTGCGCTAAGGAATTGAATTTAGGCCCTGTTGAGTCCATCTTAGACAAAATGGGGGTTGACCCTGAAGAAATGGACCGCTTAAATACAGAAATGAAGAGTATGTTTGATGAAATGGGTGATGATTTTGACCTTGGCGAGAGTATAGATTTGCTTAGACAAGAACTTGGTGGCGACGCAGATATAATTTCACTAACTGAAGCAGATGATAGTGAGGAAGCTCAGGAAGATGATCAGGAAGTTTCTGATGATTCCGATAACACTAAGGAAGAAAATAATACTCCTGACAGCGAGGAAAAAATGAGCCGCAGTATTCAGCGTAATCCGTTTGAGTTTATGAGCAGATTTATGAATTCAAACAGTGAGAGTCAGAGCGGTGAACCAGGAAAAGCTGGACCTAGAAGAACTAAAGAAAAAAAGAATTCAAAAAAGAAAATGCTTGATACTTATGGGGTTAATTTGACTGAAAAAGCGAAAAAAGGTGAAATTGACGCTGTAATTGGCAGAGAGCGTGAAATAGAGAGGACAATACAGATACTTAATAGGCGCACAAAGAATAACCCTTGTTTGATTGGTGAGCCCGGTGTTGGTAAAACTGCAATTGCTGAAGGTTTAGCTCTTAAAATTGTTGAGGGGGAAGTACCTCAGAAATTGCTTAATTATGAGATTTATCTTTTAGATATGACGTCGGTTATAGCTGGAACTCAGTTTAGAGGACAGTTTGAATCCAGACTTCGTAATATAATAGAAGAGGTTAAAAAAGCGGGCAATATCATTCTTGTTATTGATGAAATTCACACCATTGCTTCAGCCGGAGATGCTGAGGGAGGGATGAATGCCGGCAATATTTTGAAACCGGCTCTTTCTAAGGGTGAGATTCAGGTTATTGGGGCGACTACCATTGATGAATACAGAAAATATATTGAGAAGGATTCTGCTTTGGAGCGCCGTTTTCAGATGGTTATGGTTGAAGAGCCAACGGTTGAGGAAACAATAGAGATTTTAAAAGGTATCAAAGGCTATTATGAAGATTATCATAATGTAAAAATTACTGATGATATTATAAGAACAGCAACAGTTCTTGCTGAAAGATATATTCAGGATAGATTTCTGCCTGACAAAGCGATAGATGTTATTGATGAAGCTGCTTCAAAAGTTAATTTAAATAATAACGAATTAATTGAACTGGTTAAACTACAGCAAGAACTTAAAGAAACCCAGGATGCAAAAGATAAAGCCGCTGCGGAAGATGACTATAAAAAAGCAGCTGATTTAAAAGTTCAGGAAATACAGCTGCAATCAAAAATTTCTGAAGTTGAGAAAGCGTCGATAAAATATTTGGAAGCAGAGGATGTAGCTTCAGTAATTGAAAATTGGACTAAAATACCTGTTAAACATATTAGTGAATACGAGTCTGAACGTTTAGTAGGGTTAGAAGACAGACTCCATAAGGGAGTAATCGGTCAAAATGAGGCTGTAAATGGCGTAGCGAGTGCTATAAGGAGAAAAAGAGCAGGTATTAGCTTAAAAAGAAGACCGGTGTCATTTATTTTTGTGGGTCCAACAGGAGTTGGTAAAACGGAACTTGCAAAGCAAATTGCCAGAGAAGTTTTTGACGGTGAAGACGCATTGATTAGGCTTGATATGTCTGAATATATGGAAAAACATTCGGTTTCAAAATTGATTGGTTCGCCTCCGGGTTATGTTGGATATGATGAAGCCGGTCAACTGACCGAAAAAATAAGAAGAAAACCATACAGCGTAATTCTTCTTGATGAGATTGAGAAAGCACATGCTGATGTATTTAATATGCTGCTTCAAATTTTAGATGACGGAAGAATAACTGACAGTCACGGTAAAGTAGTGTCATTTGAAAATACTATTATAATTATGACTTCAAATGCCGGAAGTGATAAAAAATCAAACGTTGTAGGTTTTAATGAAGACGAAGAAGCCACTCATATTAAAATTGACAGAGCGCTTAAAGAGTTATTCAGACCTGAATTTCTTAATCGCGTTGATGAGATTATTATATTTAAGGAACTTGAAAAAGAAGAGTTAATTAAAATAATAGATTTGATGCTGCATGATTTGTCTGACGGATTGAAAGAAAAGGATATAACTCTTGAAGTTTCAAAGAAAGCAAAAGAATTTATTCTGGATAAATCCTATAACAGACAATATGGCGCAAGACCAATGCGGAGATTTATTGAAAAGAATATTGAAGATAAGTTAGCGCAGATGCTGATAAAAGGTGAACTAATACATGGCAAAACTGTTCTAATTGATATGAAGGAAGATGAAATAACAGCCGTTATAAAATAAAATTAACGCCTGATATTGATTATCAGGCGTTAATTTTTTATCTATTTAGACATTTCTTCCGCTTTATTCACGCATGAATCAATAGCACTCTGGATTGAACTTCTGAATCCGGTTTTTTCTAAATCACATACGGCTGCAATAGTTGTTCCTCCGGGGGAACAAACATTATCTTTTAACCTCATCGGATGTTCGCTGCTTTCCAATACCATTTTAGCACTTCCTTCGACAGCCTTAGCGGCTAATTTTTGTGATAGCGCTTTGGGGATTCCATACTTAACACCGCTGTCTGCCATTGCGTCTATAAGCATATATATATATGCAGGGCTGCTGCTATGCAGCGCGATAGCTGCGTTCATATATTTTTCTTCAAGTCTTACGGTTTCTCCAACTCCGGACAATAAATCCTCGACTAACCTGATTTCGCCTTCATCGACATTTTCATTAGGGGTTATAACGGTCATACCGCATTTAACGAGAGCAGGAGTATTTGGCATGGTTCTTATAATCTTTTTATCTGAGCCAAGACCGTTTGCCAGGGCGTCAAGTGTTATTCCGGCGGCGATAGAAATATAAATTTTTTCATTATAGCCGTTTAAGTTATTTAAAATTTGCGGCATTATATTTGGCTTGACAGATAAAACGATTATATCAACCCGCTCCTCAAGCTCAGTTATTGAATTTGACGGAACAATTCCTAATTTGTTTGAAAGTTCTTTTAATTTTACTGCGTCAATATCATAAACAGTTATTTCCGCCGGTTTAAATTTTTGGGATGAAATAAGTCCGGAAATCAATGCAGTGGCCATATTTCCTCCGCCAATAAATCCTATAGTCATAATTCTGCGCTCCAATCTTTTGGTTAATTAAACAGTAAGTTCCACTTCTTCAGCTAAATCATTATTATCTAAAACAGGATTTACGTATTCGTCTATGAATTCTTCAACTTGACTTACGCTTCTTCCTATAAAGTTTTCAGGTTTTAATATTTTGTCTATTTCTTCGTGACTCAAATTAAACGAATCATCAGCAACTATTCTTTCAATTAAGTCATTCTCTCCGCCTTGCTCTTTAACTACTTTTCCGGCGTCCATAGAATGCTTGCGTATACGCTCGTGAAGTTCCTGGCGGTCGCCGCCGTTTTTAACAGCGTCCATCATGATATTTTCAGTGGCCATAAATGGAAGCTCAGACATAATACGTTTATTAATAACTTTCGGGTATACAACCAATCCGGAAGCAACATTCATATAAATATTCAGTATAGCGTCAACGGTTAAAAATGCTTCAGCTACGCTGATTCTTTTGTTTGCCGAGTCGTCAAGTGTTCTTTCAAACCATTGAGTAGAAGAGGTTATGGCTGGATTGACTGCGTCGACAATAACATATCTTGCCAATGAACAAATACGTTCGCTTCTCATAGGATTACGTTTGTAAGCCATAGCAGAGGAACCAATCTGAGATTTTTCAAACGGTTCTTCTATTTCTTTAAGATGCTGAAGCAAGCGTATGTCATTTGCAAACTTATACGCACTTTGAGCAACATCACTCAATACTGACAGCATTTGATAATCAATTTTTCTTGAATATGTTTGTCCGGAAACAGGATAAAATTTTGAATATCCCATCTTTTCACAGATTTTTTTATCAAGAGCTTTAACTTTTTCAATATCATTATCAAAAAGTTCCATAAAGCTTGCCTGCGTTCCTGTTGTGCCTTTGCACCCAAGCAGAGCCGCGCGGCTTAGCTGGAAGTCTATGTTTTCAAGGTCCATCAACAGTTCCCATATCCAAAGCGTTGCTCTCTTTCCGACAGTAGTTAGCTGAGCTGCCTGAAAATGGGTAAATCCTAATGTCGGCAAGTCTTTGTATTTAAGAGCAAAATCTTTTAATAAAGCAATTACTTTGAGAAGCTTTGTTTTTATAAGTTCCAAAGCTTCATTCATAATTATTAGGTCAGTGTTATCGCCAACATAACATGAAGTGGCGCCGAGATGAATAATTCCTTTAGCATTCGGACATTGCTGCCCATATGCGTATACATGAGACATAACGTCGTGACGTACCTCTTTTTCACGGGCTTCGGCAACGTCATAGTTTATGTTGTCCACGTTTGCACGTAATTCTTCAACTTGTTCCTTTGTTACATTAAGACCAAGCTCCATTTCGGATTCAGCCAGTGCGACCCATAATTTTCTCCAAGTTTTAAATTTTTTATCGGGAGAGAAAATATATTTCATTTCTTTACTCGCATAACGGGAGTTTAGCGGGCTTTCATATACATCTTTATTCATAGTATTGTTCCTTTCAGATTTATTTAAAATTTCTATTTGACTAAAATTTTTATTATCTTAAATAATATAGATAAATTTCCAAAATCTTATAAATTATTTGTATAAACAATAATTTAATTTGTTTGAAAAATAAATAATAAATTTCAGCTATATAATCTACAATAAGATATTTATGGATTAGAACTATTGTATAATATTGTAATATAAGACAGAACAAATTGCAATATTGAATTTGACAAATTTTTAAGTCACTATCATAGATATTCATATATAAAAATTAAATATTAATTTTATAAAGTCTGTAAAATAATCATTTGTTTTAATAATTTAATATAAATTTGCGGATTCCGGTAGATTGACAAGTGTAGCAAAAATCTCATCAGGTAAAATCAGGTTTAAACATAGGTGTGTATGCAAATAGTTTAACGATTTTGTTTGACTCTCTATCTTTTAGAATTCTAAAATAAAATCTGTTTTAAAAATAATCCTAAAATCCATTTGTATTTTAATTAGATTATTTCTTACAGGGAGAGTGAGGAACCGCAAAATATACTTTCGTATAAAGTGCTTTCTTAATTTCATTAAACTTAGCAAATTTTGGACCAGTTAACTAATGTTATAGTTTTAATGTATTTTTATATAATATAAATTCCGCATCACGCAATGTATAATCGTTGTGTTTTATCACTTTAATAATTTTATTTTTATGATTTATGCTGTTTGAAAAATTATAAAATTAATATGCTAGAGCAGATATGTTATATATTATAGTGACGTTAATTTGTTATGCACAAACAATATAATAATATTTGCAGACAAATAGAGCATTATTGCAAGTCAGTTCATATAAGTATACTTAATTGGTATTGAGTAAAAATTAATATCGCTATATATAATTGCTTATATCATAAAATGCGTTTTTAATATGATTAATTTCATCCAATATGAGTTCATCGTTATTTATTATTTTATAATAAACTTCAATAACATCAAATCTAATTTGGTGTTCAGATGGGTTTTCAAACATAAAATTTTCTGCAGTTCTTATAATACTTTGAATTTTCTTTTTATCTATAGATTCAGCAGCATAACCAAATAACTTTGATTTTCTTGTTTTGACTTCAACAAACACCAAAGTAGTGTTATCCGGTGTCACAGCTATGATGTCTATCTCTCCATGCTTGCCATAGTAGTTTCTAGCAATAATTGTATATCCTTTTTTAACTAGGTAATTAGATGCCTGTATTTCTCCATAATTACCGGTTTCTTTAGTATTAGACATAAAAGTATCACCGTTTTAATTTGTTTTATTTATTCCAAGAACTTTATCAGTCATAAAAGTTTTTCTATGTATAGGCTGAACGCCATATTTTCTTATTGCCTCCATATGAGCTTTAGTAGCATAACCTTTATGCTTTTCAAGACCGTATTCAGGATAATCCTTTGATAGCTCAACGATATATCTGTCCCTTGTGACTTTTGCCAGAATAGACGCGGCGGCAATACTTTGGGATAAGGAATCGCCTTTTTTAATATATAGAGTTTCAATGTTATTAAAATCAATATTATCATTTCCGTCAACGATTAAAATATCGGGATGTATTTTTAAACCATTAACTGCATTTTGCATTGCAGCATGGGTAGCTTGACGAATATTTATTTCATCAATGACATCTTGAAAGACAAATTGAACAGAATATGCTAAAGCTGATTCTATTATTTCATTATATAACTTTTCACGTTTTTTCTCAGATAATTTTTTTGAGTCATTAACGCCGTCAATAACAAGTCTGTTGGGCAGTATTACTGCGGCGGCGCATACCGGTCCGGCAAGAGGACCTCTGCCGGCTTCATCTATTCCGCATATATATTCGTATCCGCGGGATATTAAATCTTTTTCATATTGCAATAAATCAATTTCCATATCAGTTTTCCTCATTTCTTTTGGGTTCTTCAAGAGTTATCCTGCCTAGTTTGGCAGAGCGAAAATCAGATATAATAATGTTTGCTGTTCTAAATGTATCCACTTCTCCGCCGGATATAACACAGCCCCTTTTGCGGCCGATACTTTCTAAGAGTTCATACTTATTAAGTTCGCTGTCTGAATCATTTAAGTTATATGTTTTTAAAAGGCTGTCCATATAAGATTGTTTTAAATATCCTAAAAGTTCATATGCTAAATCCTCAACATCCAAAATTTCATCTTTAATTCCGCCTGTAAAGGCAATTTTTTTAGCGTCGTCCTCATTCTCAAATTTTGGCCAAAGGATTCCGGGTGTATCTAAGAGTTCATATTTCCCTGCTATTCTTATCCACTGTTTGGTTTGTGTTATTCCAGGTCTATCACCGGTCTTTGCCGCTGCACGCCCTGACAGACGGTTTATAAATGAAGATTTTCCGACATTTGGAATGCCTATTACCATCATTTTAACAGCGTGCCTTTGTATACCTTTTGTCTCATCTCTTTTAAATTTGTCAGCCAGAACAATTTCTATAGCGTTATCAAGCTCTTTTTTCAATCCTTTGCCGGTTTGGCTGTTTGCTGAAATCGCTTCTATATTTTTATCTTTAAAATAATTCAACCATTTCATAGTCAATGAGTTATCGGCTATATCGGCTTTATTTAAAACAACAATACGCGGTTTTGAACCAATAATTTTATCAACGTCAGGATTGCGTGAAGAAAGAGGAAGGCGTGCGTCTACGAGTTCGATTACTACATCTACTAGTTTAAGGTTATCTTGTATCATACGGCGGGTTTTTGCCATATGACCGGGGAACCATTGAAGCTGATATTTATTGTTCATATATATCTCCTTTTTAAATCTCTATAAAGTAAACGGTATTGCCGATGGCAATACCGATATATTCACACTTATTATGCAACAAATTTGAAATTCATGTTTTCATCTTCGATTAAATAAGAGGTAGTAGCTTTATAAGAGACAGAACCAAATTTATTTAATGGCCAAAATCTAAATACTGCTCCGCCTATTAATTCACTTTTCGGAACCTGACCAATTTCACGGCTGTCTCTGCTGTTATTCCTATTATCCCCCATTACAAAGATTTTACCCTTTTCTATAACAATTGGATTATCTTTGCTATAATTTCCTGATGCAATTTGTTCAGCTATATAACTGCCGGAGCGTGTTGTTTTAGCTTTGATATAAGGCTCGTCAATAACCTGGTCATTAACATATACATCGCCTGTCTCGAAATCAATATAAACAGTGTCGCCCTCGGTTGCAATAACTCTCTTAACATATGGTCTTTTAGGGTCAGATGATGGTTTAAAGATAACAACATCGCCCTTTTTTGGTGTATAGAATAATCTGTTAACATATAATCTATCATTTTCCTGCAGTGTTGGCTGCATAGACTCACCTTGAACTTTAACCAAAGTGAATACAAAATTTCTTATAAGCAGGGCAACGGCAACAGCAATAACTATCGCAATAACCCAATCTCTGATTTCTTTCATCATGTTTACTTCCTTATGTGAATTTTTTGGTTTTGCCGCTGAGATATTTCCGCTTTTTACAGGTGCGCGTCCGACCGCCTGTGAGTTTGCAGACACGGTATTCTGAACTTGTCTTCTTTTAAATGCTTGTTCATTACTCTTAGAAGTTCTGGATACATGTGCAGAATCACTTGGTTTAGAAGAATTCTGCTCTGAAGCTCTTTTTTGACTTGATGGAGCAGTATTTTGTCTCTTCTGAGACGGAGGTACAGCTTCAGAAATTTTAGGCATAACCTGCGTTTCTCCTGAAGACATTATTGTTCGTCTGCGTGTATTTGCAGAAGAGGAAGAGGCGTTTAAAACGCTTTCATTGCGCTGGGGACGAGACTGTGTATTTTTAGAAGCAGACGGAGCTGATGAAAAATTCTCTATCGCGTCAGGCTGCTGTCTGTGGGCGTTGCTGAAAACACTGTCTGATGAAGATACAGTCGGTACAGGCTTTTGAACATCGGCAGTATTTCTGCGGGATGAAGCCATTTTTAAATCAGCGTTGGCAGCTTCCTGGGCTTTTAGTCTTGCTAACCGTCTTGCCTTAGCCTCTTCTTCAGCTTGTATTTGCTGTTCCATTTCTCTTTGTCTTGCTAAACGCCGCTGGCGTCTTTCTTCGATTTCACGAAGCATAGAGTCAGTTTGAGCATTTATTTCAGATTTAGCTTTTTCAACAGTTTCATCAATATTTCCATTGTTCTGATTGTTCGGCTTTTGATTTTTATTATTCATAATAAACACTCCTAAAATAACTACAAAATGCTAAAGAGTGGTGATTAAAGATTAACCACCACTGCATTTTTTAACTATTAAAGTTTCTCTTTAACCTTTGCTGCTTTACCAACTCTATCACGTAGATAATAAAGCTTAGCGCGTCTTACCTTACCATGTCTAACAACCTCAATGCGGTCGATTTTAGGAGAATTAACAGGGAAAGTTCTTTCCACGCCAACTCCATAAGAAAGACGTCTTACAGTAAATGTTTCCTGAATACCGCCATGATTCTTCTTGATAACAGTTCCCTCAAACATCTGAACTCTTTCTCTGCTTCCTTCTTTTACCTTGACATACACTCTCAAAGTGTCACCAATAGCAATTTCAGGTAAATCTTTTCTGATTTGTTCTTGTGTAATTTGTTGTAAAATATCCATTTTTACATCCTTTCCTTTTAAGATATTCTTGCCACACATCAGGCAGAGGACTACCTATTATTAACTTTATAAGAATAGCATAAAAATATCATATTTGCAAGTAATTTTTAAACATTTATATTTTTTGAGAAAATTCGCCAAAAAAATCTTATAATTTATTTTAATAGTTAGTAATGATAGTAAATTATGTTTAAATAAAATCTATTCAACTATTTCATCAACCGGTTCTTCATTTTCAGGGTCTATAATTGCGTTTACAAATTCAACAGGGTCAAAAGGTTCTATATCGTCAATTTTTTCTCCAACGCCAATAAATTTAACGGGTATGTCATAATCATTCTTGATTGCCAATACAATACCGCCCTTTGCTGTTCCGTCCAGTTTTGTTAAAATAATTCCTGTTATATCTGCGGCCTCTTTAAACTGTATGGCTTGCTGAACAGCGTTCTGACCTGTTGTTGCGTCGAGCACAAGAAGAACTTCCTTGCTGGAGTTTGGCAGTTCACGGTTAAGAATCTTATAAATCTTTTTCAATTCTTCCATCAGGTTTTTCTTATTGTGCAGCCGTCCTGCGGTATCACATAAGAGAATATCAATATTTCTTGATTTAGCTGCGTTTACAGCGTCATATATAACAGCAGCTGGGTCTGAACCTTCCTGCTGTTTAATTATATCAACCCCGGCGCGTTCTGACCAAACTTCAAGCTGTTCTATTGCTGCGGCGCGGAAAGTGTCTGCGGCGGCTATCAAAACTGATTTCCCTTGATTTCTATACATATTTGCAATTTTGCCTATGGATGTTGTTTTGCCAACTCCGTTAACGCCAATCACCATTATAACAGCCGGCGTGCCTTGAAGTTCAATTTTTGAACCGCTGCCTTCTGTTAAAATATCACTCATTATTTTATTTAGTTCACTTTTTAATTCATAACTGTCTCTAAGTTTTTTCTCTTTTGCAGCTTGGCGCAGTTTTTCAATTATATCCATCGATGTGTTTACGCCCAAATCGGATGTAATAAGAACCTCTTCAAGCTCGTCAAATAAGTCGTCGTCAATCTTCTTAAATGTTTTTAAGACTGTATTAAATTTTTCATTTATACTTTCCTTTGTTTTTGCAAGACTTTTCTTTAATTTATCAAATAATCCCATTATTTACTCACCTCGTCAATATTTAATGTTAATAATTTTGAAACGCCTTTTTCCTGCATGGTTACGCCGTATAAAATATTGGCGGATTCCATTGTGCCTCTTCTGTGTGTAACTACAATAAATTGAGTGTTTTGGCTGTATTGTTTTAGGTATTCGGCAAATCGGTAAACGTTTACATCATCCAGCGCCGCTTCTATTTCATCTAATATACAAAATGGAGTAGGACGTACGTTTAAAATAGAAAACAGAAGAGCTATTGCAGTGAATGCTCTTTCTCCTCCTGACAGCAGCGTTAGGTTTTGAAGTTTTTTCCCGGGGGGCTGAGCCTCAATTTCAATTCCGCTTTCTAAAACGTTATCCGGGTCTGACAGACTTAGATTAGCTTGTCCTCCGCCAAACAGCTCAGAGAATACCCGGCTGAAGTTTTCGTTAATAATTTTAAATTGTTCTGAAAATCTTTCTTTCATAATTAAAAGCATTTCGTCTATTATACGAACCAATTCTTTTTTAGATTTTTCTAAATCGTTTGTCTGTTCAGTCAGAAAATCTACCCTTTCGCTAACAGTCTTATACTCTTCTATAGAATCAATATTTATATTCCCGAGAGATTTTATTTCCTTTTTAAGTTCTGTTATCCTTTTTATTGAGCTGTTTAAATCGAACCCGGTCAAATCTCTGTTTGACGCGTCGCTGTAGGTTAACTCATATTCTTCCCATAAATGATTAATTATTGATTCAAGCTCAGTTTCAGAGTTTTCGTATTTCGTTTGTGCTTTTGCAAGACGCCCGGATAGATTAAACAAGGTTTCTCTTATGTTGTTGACAGAAGCCTGCCGGCTTTTTATTTTGTCGTCGATTTCCTGTCTCTTTTTAATATAAGATTCCAGTGATGTTCTGGTATCAAGCAAAAGTTTTTTATTTTTCTCAATATTTTTTTCAAAATCAAGTTTATTTTTACGCAAATCCTCAATTGTATTTTTTAGCTTCTCAATTTCAGATTGTCTGTTTGAAATTGATGACAATATTTGTTCCTTCTCCGAGATAACTCTCTGGATCTTTTCATTTGTTTGTTCAATGTCTTTTAAAATTGTGTTTTTCTTAATGCTTAGGTCGAGCATTGTACGAGTGAGCTTTTCGTTTTTGCCCGACAGTTCCGCAAACGTTTTTTCTTCTTTATCAGCCTTTATTTTTAATTCATCAACAATTTTATTAATAGAAAGAATTTTAGTTTTATTTTCAGATATTTCGTTTGATATGTTATTAATTTTATTGGTCAAATCACTTAATTCTTCTGAAAGTTTACTTTTATCACTGCTCATAGTATTTAATACATCATTTAAATGATGTTTATCTGATACAAGTTTTATCAATGTTTCATTATATGCCATTAACTTTTCATTGTTGTTTTTTATATCATCCATCAAATCATTTGTTTCAACAGAAAGCGTTTTAATTTTTGAGCTGCTTGTTTCTATTATTTTTTCTACCTTTAAAATTTCGGCGGCTAAATTTTCAATTTCATTTGCTCTTGAGAGCGAACCGATTGACTTAGCTATGCTGCCGCCTGTCATTGCACCGCCTGCCTGTATAATATCACCGCCGAGAGTTACTATTCTGAAACGGTGTGAACAGCCCTTCCCCATTTTCACTGCGTTGTCAATTGTGTCGACTACAACTGTGGAAGAAAGTACGCTGCTTATTATTGGCTTATATATATCGGAGCAGCTGCAAAGAGAGTCAGCAGTGCCAATGTATCCATCATAACTTTGGGCTGATGAGTTGTTTATATTTTTTGCTTTTATTGTGGATATAGGAAGAAAAGTCGCTCTGCCCAAATTATTCTGCTTTAAATATTTTATTGCAGTTTTAGCATCTTCAGGGGTATCGGTAACAATGTTTTGAGCAGTGTTTCCGAGAGCCGTTTCAACTGCGGTAATATATTTTTTATCAACCTTTATAAGCTGTGATAGCGGACCGTGTATTGTTATTCCTGATAATTTCTTCTGTTGGTAAGATTTTATAATATTCTTAACGCCTCGGCTGTATCCTTCTAAATCGCGTTCCATGTCGATGAGCATTTTTTGTTTTGAGGTTATTTGACCCAATTTAATATTATTTTTGTTTTTGAATGATACCTCTTTCTGCAACTCAACATTTTTGGAACCATATTTTTCTTCAAGCTGATTTATTTTGTTTTTTAAGTCATTAATATTATTTTCTTTTTCAGCTGTATCTTTTTCAAGTTTATTTAACTGATTTGCTGTATTATTAATGTCTGATTCTTTTTGGTTTAATTCCTGCTTTATAATATCAGAACGTGAGCTAAAGTTATCAATAAGTATTTTTTGGTTTTCAATTGAATTTTCTATATTTTGAACGTTTGTAGTATTTTTAAGTATTTCAGAATGCAGTGCTTCGATTTCTTTACTCTTTTCAGACACATCAACTCCTGCGCGATTTGCTGAATCCTGCAGCTCTAATGAACTTTTTTCAAACGCGTCGTTTTGAGATGTCAGTGAAAGAAGACTGTCTTTTAAACTTTTAGATTCGCTGTCAAGTTCGGCCATACGTTTGGTATAATCATCTATTTCAGAGATAAATCTGCTTATAGTATCTTCGGAATGTTTTATATCGCTTTCAGATAAATTCAGATTATTTGTGTGCTCATGAATAAGTTCTGTAATACTCCTGTCCTCAGTGCGGCAGTTCTCACATTTTAAATCTATTTCTTCCGATTCCTTAAACATCAAAGAAATTTTTTCATCATTTTCTGTTATCTGAGTTTGTATATCATTTATTTGATTTTCATATATTTCTATATCTTCTTTTAGTTTTTCTAGTATTTCTCTTTTTTTGTCTATATTTATAACTGAAACGTTTATTTCAAGCTCTTTCATTTCTTCGTGAAGAACAAGATATTTTTTTGCTTTCTCAGATTGCTTTTTCAACGGTTCAAGCTGACTTTCAAGTTCGCTCAGGATATCTTTAACACGGGTAAGATTCTCAGTGGTTTGGGAGAGCTTCTTTTCAGCTTCATTTTTTCTGTATTTATATTTTGAAATACCGGAGGCTTCTTCAAAAATTTGGCGCCTGTCCTCCGATTTTGTGCTTAAAATATTATCTATTTGACCCTGCCCGATAATAGAATATCCGTCACGTCCCAAACCGGTATCCATAAAAAGTTCATGAATATCCTTTAGGCGGCATGTCGTTTTATTTATGTAATATTCACTTTCACCGCTCCTGTATATACGGCGGGTTACCTGAAGATCAGGAAAATCAATATCAAATATTCCGCTGGAATTATCCAATGTTAAGGTTACTTCAGCAAAACCGAGAGCCTTTCGCTTTTCGGTTCCTGAAAATATAACGTCTTCCATTTTGCTTCCGCGCAGCGATTTAATGCTTTGCTCTCCCATAACCCAGCGTATAGCGTCAGAGATATTACTTTTTCCGGAACCGTTAGGTCCGACTATAGCTGTGATACCTGAATTAAAATCAAGATAGATTTTATCGGCAAAGGATTTAAACCCCTGCATCTCAATATTCTTTAGAATCATATTTTTGCTCCATTATAGATTTAAAACTATTCTTTTACAATATGCAACATAAATTAAATTATATCATAAAGTTTTTTTATTGTCACGTATTTTTTATAATTTGAAATGAATAAAAAATTCATACTATAGGTCAATATTTCTATACTTAAATTTGAATTGTTACTTTTATGTTTCAATATTTATTTTGCTATTGACACTTTTATTTAGAATGATATACTATATATATTCCGTTTTTTGGAACGAGTATACCATATATTGTATTATATTTAATTTGTTATTATATTTTCTGGAGGATTGAAATGATTAAAACTATTGTTAAAAGGGATGGCCGCGAGGCGGAATTTGATGTTGTAAAAATTTCAAATGCCATTTATAAAGCTGCCGAAGCGCTTGGTGGTACTGACCATAGTATGGCCGATGAACTTGCCGAGCAGGTTGTGGATTATGTTGAAAATTGTCTTGGTGTAGAAAGACCCGGTGTTGAACAGCTGCAGGACGCGGTTGAAAAAGTCCTTGTTGATAATGGTCATACCAGAACCGCAAAGGAATTCATTTTGTACCGTGCTCAAAGAAGCCGTGTCAGAGAAATGAATACTGAACTGATGAAAGTTTATGAGGACTTGACATTTAAATCGGCAAAGGATAACAACGTAAAGCGTGAAAATGCAAATATTGACGGCGATACTGCTATGGGAACCATGCTTAGGTATGGAAGCGAGGGTGCAAAGCGTTTTTATGATATGTTTATATTAGATCCTCATCATTCTGCCGCTCATAGGAACGGCGATATTCATATACACGATTTGGATTTCCTAACGCTTACAACAACATGCTGTCAGATTGATTTGCTGAAACTGTTTAAAAATGGTTTTTCAACCGGTCACGGTTTTTTGCGCGAGCCGAATGATATTGCAAGTTATTCCGCTTTAGCTTGTATTGCGATACAGTCAAACCAAAATGACCAGCATGGTGGACAAAGTATACCTAACTTTGATTTTTGTATGGCTCCGGGAGTTGCAAAAACCTACAAGAAGAAATTTATTTCAAATCTATCTTCTGCTCTTGCAATGCTTAGCGGCGACGAAAATGCAAAAGACACTGCTAAACAAATCGTTTCCGACATAAAATCTGAGCAGAAAATTGAGCCGACATTAGCCGGTTCCGCAGAGTATGGAGAAATTCTGCTTAAGAAGCTTGAAGAAAAGATGAGTAATGAGTCTGCTAAAAGAGCGGTTAAATTTATAGTAGAAAATTCTGTAAAGGAGACTGACAGGGCAACTTATCAAGCTATGGAAGCTTTAATCCATAACCTCAATACAATGCACTCCAGAGCGGGAGCGCAGATTCCTTTCAGTTCTCTTAATTATGGCACCGATACTTCCGAAGAGGGCCGTATGGTTATGAAAAATCTGTTGTTGGCGGAGGAAGCAGGTCTTGGAAATGGTGAAACGCCTATCTTTCCGATTCATATATTCAAAGTTAAGGAAGGTATAAACTTTAATAAAGAAGATATTAATTACGACCTGTTTAAATTAGCCTGTCGTGTGTCTGCAAAACGCTTGTTTCCTAACTTTAGTTTCCTTGACGCTCCTTTTAATCTTCAATATTATAAAGAGGGTCATCCTGAGACAGAAGCAACATATATGGGCTGCAGAACGAGAGTTGTTGCCAATAGCTATGACAAATCAAGAGAGATAACATATGGCAGAGGAAACCTGAGTTTTACCTCGATAAATTTGCCGCGTATTGCTATTAATGCCAACGGCAGTATAGATTGGTTTTTTGATGAGCTCGACAGAAAGATTGATTTGGTAATCGACCAGCTTTTGGCAAGATATAAGGTTCAGGCTGCAAAAACCGTAAAAAACTATCCGTTTTTAATGGGCCAGGGGATATGGCTGGATTCTGAAAAGCTTGGTCCCAATGATACTGTGGGTGAAGTTCTTAAACATGGAACTTTGACAGCCGGATTTATTGGACTTGCAGAATGTTTGAAAGCGCTTACCGGTAAACATCACGGAGAATCTCAGCGCTCTCAGAATTTAGGTCTTGAAATTGTTGGGCATATGCGCAAAAGAATGGATGAAGCCACAGAAAAGTATGGAATGAACTTTTCATTGATTGCAACGCCGGCGGAAGGTCTTTCAGGCAGATTTGTCAACATTGACAGAGAAAAATTCGGGGTTATAGAAGGGGTAACTGACAGAGAATATTATACAAATTCATTCCATATTCCTGTATATTATCCTATCAGCGCATATGAGAAAATAAGATTGGAAGCTCCATATCATCCATTAACAAATGGAGGACATATATCTTATATTGAGCTTGACGGCGACCCCACAACAAATGTAGAAGCATTTGAAAATGTTATCCGATTTATGAAAGAATGCGGTATAGGATACGGCAGTATCAATCACCCTGTTGACCGTGACCCGGTGTGCGGATATACCGGAATTATAAACGATGAATGTCCTAAGTGCGGCAGAAGTGCGCTTGATACTGATGAAAACGGTGAAGTTATTGGTATAGAAAGAATAAGAAGAGTAACAGGTTATTTGGCAGGTACATTGGATAGGTTTAATGACGCTAAAAAGGCTGAGGTCAGAGATAGGGTAAAACATATGAGTATTAATGACCCGGACACTCCAATGGAACAGCTGTAGATTAGAGATGTATGTGTTCTTATGAATAATATAATATTAAGTGAAAATGGCAGATCAAATTTTCACGTGTAAAAGAGATATTAATTTAAAAGTAATAAATATAGTAAAGACTAAGTCTTGCAATGAATAATATAAAAAGACCTTGTATTGAACCGACCACCATAAGTTAGACCGAAAATCTAACGACTAGGAGGTCGGTTTTTTATAGCAAAATATAGTTTGAATTAAAAAAGAAAATAGTTCAGGAATATTCAAATGGGAGCGTTGGATACAAGTTTTTAGCAAACAAATATAGTATCTCTGCAAAAAGTAATGTGAAAAAATGGGTAGATATGCTTATGAAAAATTTGGCGGTGTGCAAAAAACTAATGCTTTAAAACATTCCACCAATGCGTGAAGAGACTGATTTTTGGTCTCAATGGGATTTGGGATGTTTTAACTCCAGTTAGTCAGTCTCGCTGGCAGCTTCTTCGATTGAGTGAGTCATTCTTTTTTGCTTAAATATTTCTCGAAAATCACTTTTCTAAAAATTTAAGGCATGTATTCATAAGCGAATACATGCCTTTTTTAATATTTACGTTGATTAAAATTTTAAATTAAAAAGCGGTCATCAATGTTAAAAAATCTCAGCAACCAAACTGCAATGCAAATAAATCATGTGTTTGAGTAATAGTCTTGAACAACTGCTCCTGCTTTAGTTCAACAAAAACACCGGATTTGCACAAATATACAGCAATATAGATGACCATTACAAAGACATTTGTCTTTGAGCTATTTTATAATAATTAATAAATATAATTTGTGGCGAGCAGAAGGAATGGTCCAACACCTTTACAGTCGTTTTCAGTAATCGGCTCGCTGAAGTAATAATCAAGGCTTCCGTCACGTCTGTGATTGTCATCCGGTCCTAAACCGGCAACAGCACAGCAGTTTTTAAGATAAGCATAGTCGCCGTCAATTCTTATAAATTCGTTAAAAATTCCGTCAACAGCTTTTAAGAGATAAGGTTTATAAGTTTCTTCATCAATATATCCCATTTTTATAGCTTTGTTCATAGAATAAGCAAACATGCAGCTGCAAGTGGATTCCTTATAATTATCGCTGCGTCTGTTGTCAAGAACCTGATACCAAACGCCGCTTTCATCCTGATATTTAACAACATTTGAAATAACCTTGTTATACATATTAATTAGAGTTTGTCTTCCGGGATGGTCTTCAGGCATAAAGTCAAGAACATCAACAATAGCCATACAGAACCAACCGCATGAACGGCCCCAAACATTGAGTGAACGTCCGGTAGCCTTATCTGCCCAAAAGGCTGATTTTGATTCGTCGCAAGCATGTGCATATAAGCCGCAGCGCGGTTCATAAGTAGCTTTCTCCGCAATCACAAATTGTTTTACTATATCATCAAAATTTTCAGGATGGTTACACTCTTTTGCATATTGAGCACAGAACGGTTCACCCATAAATAATCCGTCAAGCCATATTTGATTAGGATAAATCAACTTGTGGAAATATGCGCCAGACTCCGTTCTAGGATGGGTTTTGAGCTGTGACTTTAATAACTCAACGGCCTTGATGTATTTTTCTTCGCCTGTTTTATTGTAGAGCCAAAAGCAGTCTTTTCCGTTATTTATATGGTCTATGTTATATACTGTTGGATTATATGTATTTATAGTTCCGTCTTCGTTGATAAAATAGTCCATACTCTCTTTGATATAATCAAAATATCTATTGTCGTTTGTTTCTTCATATACCGAGCCAATTCCGAGCAAGGTAAGTCCGCAGTCATACTGCCATTTTTTACTTATTATAGGTGAATTATCTTTCATGACAGTATCCGCCATTTTTTTAGCTATTTCTAAAAATCTTTGCTTACTCAATATAAAAACCTCCAAGAGAAAATATATAATTCTTTCCAATGGGTATTTTATAACAACGATATGAAATAGACAAGAAATTTATTGTAAGACAACTGAAAAAATGTTATAAATAACAAAATTTCAGTGTACAAAATTAAAATCTTGATATATAATTATTCATAATACTGAGAGCCGAAATCTATTATATGTAGTTATTAGTATTATAAAATACATAGAATAGCGGCGAAAATATAATATTGAATTTGAGGTGTTAACATGTTTAATAAGTTAAATTTTGGAATGAGAGGTCATGATACTAAGGCAACTGATATTGAGAGCCTGGCAAAAATCCTTGAAGAGGCCGGCGCTGCTCACGTTCAGCTGGCTTTAAAAAAGTCTTTTAAAGATATAAATTGGCAGAATAGTATCCTTACTCCGGAACTCGGGTGCTATATCAAAAACACTCTTGCGGAACACGGAGTCAGAGTGTCGGTTTTGGGGTGTTACATAAACCCGGTTCATCCGGATGAAGCTAAAAGAAAAGAAGAAGTTGAGTGGTTTAAAGCTCATCTGAAATTTGCTAAATATTTAGGCTGTGATATGGTTGGAACAGAAACAGGGTTTTATAATACATTTGAAGAAACTCATACAGAAGAGAATTATCAGCGATTCTTTAAAAGTATGCGCGAAATAGTTGACTGTGCTGAAAACTTAGGAAGTATTGTCGGGGTAGAGACTGTAACAAAACATAGTATGTTTAACCCTAAAATGACAAAGAGATTCCTTGACGAAATAGATTCTCCGAATGTTACTATTATATATGATCCTGTAAATATTTCAGATATGAATGATAGGGATGAACAGCATAAAATAGTTGATGAAGTATACAGTCTATACGGTGATAGAATAGGTATTCTTCATTTTAAAGATTATGAAGTAATAGACGGAAAAAAAGAAGGAAGACTGGCTGGAGACGGCGTTTTTGATTATGAGTATCTGTTTAAGTATGCTAAAAAATATACTCCGGTGATTAATGCGATATTAGAGACAAATAGTGAGGATAATTTTAAAAATACGGCAGAGAAAATTTTAAGTATATGGGATAGTACTGTTACTGAGTAAATAAGAATTTATAAGGTGAATATATAGTGATATATAATAATGTTGTATCAGGCAGGTTTGTTTCAAGACCAAATAGATTTATTGCAATTGTCGATGTTGACGGAGCTGAACAGATGTGTCATGTGAAAAATACAGGAAGGTGTCGGGAGCTGCTTGTTCCCGGCGCATCTGTTTTTTTGGAGGTATCTTCAAATCCTAACCGAAAGACTAAGTATGATTTGATTTCTGTATATAAGGGTGACAATTTGATAAATATAGACAGTCAAGCTTCCAATAAGGTTTTTAATGAATGGCTTAACGAAAACAAATTATTTAATGATATTAAGTTAGTAAAACCGGAGACAAAATATGGAACGTCAAGGTTTGATTTTTATATTGAAGCAGACGGCAAAAAAATATTTGCTGAGACAAAAGGGGTTACGCTTGAAGAAAATGGTACAGCGATGTTTCCGGACGCACCAACAGAGAGAGGAAGAAAACATCTTGTGGAATTAAGTGATTCTGTAAGACACGGATATGACGCTTATGTTGTATTCATTATACAAATGTCCGGTGTTAAGGTTTTTAAACCTAATATAAGAACAGATTTAACTTTTGCAAAGGATTTGAAGAAAGCATCTGAATCCGGAGTAAAAATTATTGCTTTTGACAGCATGGTAACAGAAATTAGTTTGAAAATAAACGATTATATTCCTGTTTTATTTGATTAAATAGTGTTTTATTATATTACTCACTTATTGTTTATATTGCACAATTAATTAGATATTAATATTTATTTTTGTGATTTAAAATATTATTATTTTTATATGGCAAGAATACAGTAATATTTTTGGATTTTTAGAAATATATATAGTATTTTGCAGTAATTTTATTTTCTTTTTTATAAAAATATACATATGTCTGTTTAGAACTAAAAAGTGGCAGTATAACGTAGATTTTTGGCCTTAGAATTTTTGAATATTTTTTATTAAAAATCTTGACAAAATAGGAATACGGGTGTATAATAAAACCAAGATAAGGGAAGTAAATATAAAGCTTACCAATCTTAAAGTTCACACATACTAAGTCAAATTTTGATACTGGTATGATAAACTGTTTAAAGATGATTTTTATAGTAATGAGCTGATTTAAGATTTTCATTTGTTTATTATTTTGTTTTTTGTGTATTTGTTTATGTATTGAAATGAAATTTAAACAGCAGACTTTTCAGAAGAGAAATGAAAAGTTGAATTCAAATCTAATATATTATTTTGGTTGAGGATTTGGACTTTGATTTAGAAACTATTTGTCGGCTGCGTCTTGTAATATTTTGAGTTTAATGTATTGCTAAATGGCTGACTTAGAAATTTAAATTAATATTAATGTTGATTAGGAAAATCTTAAAAAGATGGAATGATTTTTATATTTCTTTATTTATCGATCTCATAGATTTATCAGGAACAAGAGCAAATGAATTTTTTATAGCTCTTATATGGTTTCCACAAACTCGCATTTAAACTGGAAGTTTTACCGAGTTTATGATGAGGATGTAAGTTTAAAAATGAAAGTTTTAACTAACAATGCAGAGAAGTTTTGATGATGTGTGTTTAATAGTTTTATAAAAATTGTTTTGATACTTGAATTAAAATGTAATGCTGAAAGATTTTAATAAGTTGATAAAAAGGTTAAAGATTTATTATTATGTTAGTTTATAAACTTTTCGTTATTAATTAAACTTTATAGCGGAACAAAGCTGTGATAAATCGTATGGGGAGTTAAAAACACAAAGCACGGCTATTTATAAAAGTGGCTGTTTCGGAGGTGATGCGATGTGTGGATGACTCAAGAAGAGTCAGTTGATTCACAGATTGACGCACTCGTATTTATCTCAATAGATGAATACGAGCAAGCATAACAGTTAAGCACGCTTGTAGAGGATGAGTATTTGGACTCGTAAATATGTTTATTTAACTATTGGTCGCTTGAGCAAGTGCGAGGGCTCCGAAAGAGTTTGAAATAAACAAATAGTTTGACAAGTCGGATAGCTTAATATGTCTTGGCTGTGTCAATTAACTCACAGATTGCTGGCAATGATTGTTTGAAAAGTATTATTTGAAGTTTTCGTCGATGTATTTAGATATTTGGAAGATGTTGATTGCTGCAGGGGCAGCAATGGAAGTTAAATCTAAAGCATATAGGACGCAGAGTTTTGAGCTTTGTCAGTGGATATGATGAGTGTGATGAAAATGACAACAAAGGGTGGCTGTTTAGCCACCCTTTTTCTATTCTACTATTTCTAATTTTGAGATTGAAACTTCGTATGCGGTTTTATTGACTACTTCTGTTTCGCTTATATGTTTTTGATATTCCCGGCTCTGTATTCTTCCCCAAACTTTTATATTTGTACCCACAGACAGCGACTGTACATATTTTGCGTTTCTGCCCCATGCGATGCACGGTATGTAATCAGATTTTTTGTATGAACGGTTTACGGCGAGCAATACGTCAGATATTTCGCGGTTAAATGGGGTTGTTCTATAGGTTGGCTCTTTGCAAATAAACCCGTTTAAGTATATTTGATTTGGGTTTACGTTGGACATAGATTTTGACTTTTCAAAATCTTCTTCGTCAGCTTCTGAAATATAAAGTATTTCTTTAACAAAAACTGTTAATATAAGCCTGTTTCCGACGCCGGAATAATTATTATAAGAACGGTATTGACCTATAATCTTAACATGGTCGTTAGGTGTAGGATAATATTCACCGAATAGGCGTTCTGAGATAGTTATGGGTATATAGTCCATTTTTTCACTGAGCCTGCTGACGGCCAGCTGAGTAGAATAGTATTTTTCTCCGTAGATTTCATGTGACAGTTCAGGCGGTGAAATTATTTTTCCCACCAGTGTGACAATATTATTGTCATAGTAGCTGCTTTCGGTGAATGTGCTTTCAGACATTGTTGTTGACCTCCGATTTTTCATTATTTGTGCTGTACTGCATTCCGTTTGCATCAATTTGATAATTATCTTTTATTATTAATTCCGATATAGGAACTATTTCATAACCTTGTGCTATTAAGTCATCTAAAATTTTAGGTAGTGCTTCCGGCGTGTGCTTAGCCGCATTATGGAATAATACAATAGCGCCCGGTTTAACTTTAGGAACTACTCTTTTATATATTTCATCAGCGCTCAAATCTTTCCAGTCAAGGCTGTCAATACTCCATTGGATTGTGTAATAGCCACACTCTCTAGCTGTTTTAACAACTTCATTATTGTAGTCTCCGTATGGTGGTCTGAAGAGATTTGGTCTTCTGCCTGTTATTGCCTCGATTTTGTTTGCACAGTCGTCAAGTTCAGCTTTCATTTTGTCGGTTGATATTTGAGTCATATGCGGATGTTTTGATGAATGATTCATAACCTCGTGTCCTGCGTCTGATAAGGATTTTACAGAATCAGGATATTTATCCACCCAATCGCCAACAACAAAAAAAGTAGTTTTAACATTTCTTTCTCCAAGAATGTTCTTAAGTGTTTCCGTATCAGAGTTATCCCAGGCAGCATCAAATGAAATGGCAATTTTTTTGTCATTTTCATCTTTTTCAACGCAGTATATTGGTAAGTCTCGGTCGCTAGGGCTTGCAGCGCTTATGGCTGCAGAATTTTTATTGATATGTCCAAATAAAATTAATGCAAAAAATAGAATTACGATAGCGCCCAAGGCGATACCAGTTTTTTTACCGACGAACCATATCCTCATTTTGTCGCACCTCCTGAAGTAATTTTATGTTGGTATAGTGCGATATATTCTAATATTTATCTTGCATTTTTTAATATGTATGGTAAAATATTATTTATTAGTTTTATATGTGAGAGATTGAAGGTTTATTAGATAAAAAGTATTTTATAAAAATATAGAAACTAAAGAAAGGTATAACAGAGTTATGATAAAATTTATTTGCTATCCAAAATGTTCAACATGTAAAAAGGCAGAGAAATGGCTTAATGAAAATGGAGTTAATTTTACTGTTCGGGATATAAAAGAAAATAATCCAAGTTTTGATGAATTAAAAGAATGGTATGATATGAGCGGATTGGAGCTAAAAAAGTTTTTCAACACCAGCGGAATGCTGTACCGTTCTATGGGATTAAAAGATAAGTTAAATGATATGTCTGAAGAAGAACAGTTAAAACTTTTGTCAACAGACGGTATGCTTGTAAAACGCCCTCTTGTTATAAAAGATGATAAGGTTTTAATAGGCTTTAAAGAAAAGGAATGGGAAAATGTTTTAAAATAATATATATAAATAATATTATTAATGTATCAGTCAACAACAATCAATCCAAGCAGTTTTGACAGCTCTGCTGCTTGATAACTGTTAACTTTAGCTCCGGATAATTCCTTTGCATTGTCTGACATAATGATACTTTCAAGTATTGAATTTGAAAAGTCCAGCCCCGCAAGACTGGTTTGAAAGAATTCAGTGCGCACAAATTTAGACTCTTTTATCTCCGTATTCTTAAATGAACAATCTGAGAAAAAAGTGTCTGACATATCGCAGTCGTTTATTATGATGTTGTTAAAGACGGAACGGTTAAAGTTAGAATATTTGGTTGTTGTTTGATAAAGACAAGCGTTATTAAAATTACTGTTTTTAAAATCGGTGCTTATATATTGTGAGTTTTCAAAAGAGCATTGTTTATACCATCCGTTTGATAAATTTGAATTTTTAAACAGGCATTTATGAAATTTAACATTATTAAAGCTGCAGTCTTTAAGACTGCAATTTATAAACGTACAGTTCTCAAATATTGTATTTTTGAAATACAAGTCTTCCATATCAATGTCTGTACAGCAGCCGTTTTCAATATGTATATTTGATATATCATCAGCGTTATTATTCTGAATGTGAATATATTTAACAATATCGTCACATTCCTGCGCCTGGAAATTCAAAATAAAACCAATGGACTTTTTCATAATAATCTGCCTTTCAAATAAAAATAAAATATAAATAACTGACTTTTTAAGTATAATTCAAGTTAATGTGTTAGACAAGGTAAAAGATTGTGTTATTTAAACAAATATTTATGTATTATTTAGGAGGATTTAAATTGCACAGAGAAGCATATAAACGTAATATTAGAATGGGCAGACAAAACTATGGACAAATCTTTTGTACTCAATGCGGAGAACGGATTGGACATGTAATTAGTAAAGACTATAAATATTTATATCTTGTGTCTATATGCAAATGCGGATGTGAAGTTGTATATCAAACAAAATATGAAAATCCGGATAATACGCAAAATTATTTTATAGAGCTTAAAAATGGTATTGCATCGTGCCGGCGCTGTGGAAAAGAATTATTTTATATTGATAAAAGAAAAATCATTAATTGTGGCTTTCATGTTATATGTGATTGCGGCAAGCAATATAATATTTCTCTTCCCAAAGTCAGTGATTTAAAATAGCTATTATTCAAAGTTTCAAGGTAGGAGAGTATATGAAAAAAATTGCAATTGGCATTGTGGCTCATGTAGATTCAGGTAAAACTACGCTTTCAGAAGGCCTATTATATCAGGCGGGCGAAATAAGAAAATTAGGACGGGTTGATCATCGCAATGCATTTTTGGATACACACCCGATTGAGCGTGACAGAGGAATAACTATTTTTCTTAAGCAAGCCGTATTTAACATTAATGATACTGAATTCACCCTGCTTGATACCCCTGGGCATGTGGACTTTTCAACCGAGATGGAAAGAACCCTTCAGGTTCTTGATTATGCTATTTTAGTAATCAGCGGCTCTGAGGGGGTTCAAAGTCATACAGAAACCTTGTGGAAGCTGCTTAAAAGATACGAAGTTCCTTGTTTTTTGTTTATTAATAAGATGGATATTGCTGAAAGCAGCCATAGAGATATAATTCTGAATTTAAGAGATAAACTGGACGATGGCTGTGTTGATTTCTCGTCTGATTTTGGCTCAGAAGCTTTTTATGACAATATAGCAATGTGCAGCGAGAAATTAATGGAGCAGTATCTAAATATGGGAGAAATTAAGGAATCTGATATTCAGGAGGCTATATCAGAACGCTGTGTTTTTCCATGTTTCTTTGGATCAGCGCTTAAGCTGAGTGGTGTGGATGAGTTTTTAAGAGGATTAGATAAGTATACAAAAAGTATAAATTATAAAAGTGATTTTGCGGCAAAGGTTTTTAAAATATCAGACGACGGCAACGGTAACCGTTTAACTCATTTAAAAATTACAGGCGGAACTTTAAAGGTAAAGCAGCTTCTGGACGGAACAACATCTGATGGAGAAAACTGGTCAGAAAAAGTGGACCAAATAAGGATATATTCAGGAACAAAGTTTCATGCAGCTGAACAAGTTAAGGCCGGAACAATCTGCGCTGTGACCGGTCTTGGAAACACTTATCCGGGAGAGGGGCTGGGAGATGAAGAGAATTCTCAATCTGCTCTATTAACGCCTGTTCTTTCTTATAAAGTTGAATTGCTTTCTGATATTGACTTGCATAACGCTCTTTCAAACTTGAGAAAGATTGAAGAAGAAGAGCCGCAGCTTTATGTTATGTGGAATGAACAGCTTCAGGAAATACACATACAACTTATGGGCGAGGTACAGCTTGAGGTTTTGAAGCAAATAGTTTTTGACAGATTTGGAATGAAAATTGACTTTGTAAGAGGAAATATAGCATATCGTGAAACAATTGCGGAACAGACTGAAGGCGTTGGTCATTATGAACCTCTCAGACATTATGCAGAGGTGCATTTGCTTCTTCAGCCGGGAAAGCGGGGCAGCGGAATAAAGTATTATAATAAGTGCAATGAAGATAAACTGGATAAAAATTGGCAAAAACTGATTATGACGCATTTAAAAGAAAAGACTCATATAGGTGTATTAACCGGTTCCCCAATCACTGATATAAAAATTACACTAGTGGCCGGACGGGCTCATCAAAAACATACTGAAGGCGGAGATTTCAGGCAGGCAACGTATAGGGCTGTCAGACAGGGCTTAAAAATGACTAAGAACATTCTCCTGGAACCTTGGTATGAGTTTAAATTAGAAGTTCCGACTGATTCTATAGGCAGAGCAATGACGGATATACAGCAGATGGGAGGAAGATTTTCACAGCCGGAGAATAATGGCGTTGATATGACAGTAATTTCAGGATTTGCGCCGGTGTCCGGGATGATGGAGTATCAAAGTGAAGTCAGTATGTATACAAAAGGCAGAGGAAGACTTACATGTTTGCCAAACGGCTATGAGCTATGTAATAATTCCGATGAAGTCATTGAAAAAATCGGATATGACAGTGAAAGAGATATTGAAAATACTGCTGATTCTGTATTTTGTTCTCATGGAGCGGGATTTGTTGTGAAATGGAATGAAGTTCGGGATTATATGCATGTTGACAGTGGTTTTGATATAGATGGTTTACAAAAAGAAATTGATGTTTCAGAGAAAAGGACATCAGAATATATCAGCAGTGTTGTAACTGATAAAGAATTAATGAAAATATTTGAAAACACTTACGGACCTATAAAACGGGATACCTATTCTGTGTTATATACAAAAAAGTCTCATGTTAACAACAATAAGCCGATAAAGAATAAACCTAAAAAAGAACAGGGCGAGGATTATCTATTAGTTGACGGATACAATATTATATATGCTTGGGATAATTTGAAAGAATATGCTGATGAAAATTTAGATATGGCTAGGCACAAGCTTATAAATATTTTGTGTAACTATCAGGGATTTTGTAAGTGTCAGGTAATATTAGTGTTTGACGCTTATAAGGTCAAAAATAACCCGGGCGAAATTGAAAAATATCACAATATAAATATTGTTTATACCAAAGAAAAGGAAACTGCCGATATGTATATTGAGAAGGTATCTCATCAGCTAAGTAAAAAACATAGAGTTAGAGTAGCGACTTCTGACGGACTGGAACAGTTAATAATCCTTGGTAATGGTGCATACAGGGTGTCGGCAAATGAGTTTAAAAAAGAGGTTGATATGGTTGAAAAGGCAATACGCGAATTCTTAAAAAAATGATATAAAATACTGGATAAACGGTTAAGATACCGTCTTATAAAAATAGTATGATATTAAAAAACACTGTAATCAAATTTTAATTGGTTACAGTGTTTTTTATATACTGATTTTTTATTATAGCTTTTACCACAATCTTAGTGAACTGTTTTGAATTAATCTCCTAAATACTATCTTGCCGGTATTTGTATATGTAAATAATATATTCCTTAAAGGCTTCTAGCACAAATTACTTATATAATCATATAATATATCAGGCTTGAGATGTCAATTTTTGACGAAACAAAATATTAATTAATTATTCGAGCCAACTAATTTGAAAGGAATGATTTTATGCCATTTGCAAATGAAACCGTGCCTCTTGAAATGCCGCTTGTTGGCTATGCCTATGTGCCCATGCAGCAGGCCGAAATGAGAAATTTGTTTGATCCTGAGTACGGTCTTAAGGAAGGAACTATATTCCCTATTTTAAATAAACCTATGGGTGTGTATGGAAAGCAAACAAAAGGCGACATAATTTTTAAAAACGGAGGAATGTAATATGAATGCGAGAGAAGAGTTATTAAAAAAATTATCCGCCTATAGCTTTGCGGAAAAAGAATGGAACCTATATTTGGATACTCATCCGAATGATAGAGATGGCCTTATGATGCACAGAAGAATGGCTGATAAGGCAAAGGAATTAAGTAAAGAGTTTGAGGAAAAGTTTGGTCCTTTAACTACTATGAATGTGACTAACACAGAATGTTTTGATTGGATTGAAGAACCATGGCCGTGGGATAATGTTTGATAACTATATTCAGGCATGACAAAAAAGCCAATGACAATATTTATTTAATTACTTTTATAAAAATAATTGTTTAACTTAACACATAATCTGGAGGGAAGAATATATGTGGAATTATCAAAAAAAATTACAATATCCAGTAAATATAAAAACTACGAATCCTAGCCTTGCTAACTATATTGTAAGCCAATACGGCGGTCCTAATTGTTTTTTATAATAAATTAGTAATATATAATTTCCAGATGCTTTTCCGGTTTAATATAAACTATTTTTGCAATAATCTGTTTTAATGCGTTATTTTTATCGGTGTCGGAAATATCTTTATCCTGAATGAAATCCAAAATATCTTTTACACGTTTAATATATTTATAATTATCTGTTATGCTGCAAATTGAATTATTTTGTATTTCTTTGAGTTTATTTTGCAGACCTATTTTGTTTTTACTGTATTCTTCTAAAGTGTCTGTTCCCGAGAGATATGCTTCTTTAGCTCTGTCTAATGATTTTTTTAAGCGTTTTTCAGCTTTTTTATATAACAATACTTCATCATTATTTTTTGTATTTGCGTTTTTTATTATCTGAGCTGATTCTGCTTTTAAGCAGTCTGCTTTTAATTGTTCTAAAACTATTTTCTCAGCAGTTTTTATACTTATTGAATGTGAGACATTGCAGGCGGACTTAATATATCCGCAGCACTGCAAATAATCTCCGCTTCGTGCGAGTGTACAGCCGCAGCTGCCGCAAACCAACAGACCGCTGAGCCAGTATGACTTGTCAGCTTGGTCTTTCAAATATTTACGGTTAATAGTCTTTATTTTATTATAACGTTTCTGTGCCTTAATCCATAAGTCTTTTTCAACAATAGGTTCATGTTGATTTTCTAAATAAATAGTGTCATTAATATTTTCGGATTTTCGGTTATGAGTCCATCTTAAAGTTCCGGTATATACTGGATTGGATATTATATATTCGATAGTTCTTTTCCTAAAAGGATTTCCAAGTTTAGTGTGTAACCCAAGTGAATTTAAACGAGCTGCAATTTGTCCGAATGACTCACCCGAAACAAATCTTTTAAATATATTTTTTACTATAACAGCTTCTTCAGCAATAGGTGAAAAATTATTGTCAACAACCGTATATCCGAAAGATGGTTTTGTTTGTACGCCGCCTTTTTTCGCTTTTTCGCTCATTCCCTTTTTTACTTCGTCAGAAAGATTGAGAGAATAATATTCAGCCATGGCTTCAAGCATTGACTCTATAATTACACTCATTTTGTCATCGCCGATATTTTCTGTTATTGATAATACCTGAATGCCTAGCTCAGACCTTAATAAAGATTTATATACAACACTGTCTTCTCGGTTTCTGGCAAAGCGGTCGAATTTATGTACTAAAATTACATCAAATGGTTTTGGGGTTGATTTAGCCTTTTTTATCATATTTTGAAATGCAGGGCGTTTTTTTGCATTGCGGCCGCTGATTCCTTCATCAATATAAATAAACTCATCCGGCAGCAATAAGTCGTTTTCGTCACAATACTTTCTCATAGCCCGAAGCTGAGCGTCTGGGGAAAACTCCAATTGGTCTTCAGTTGATACTCGAATATAGCAAGCTGCTGTTTTCATAAATTCACCTGATTTACAGAATTCTGTTAGATATAATAAAAAGAAAATTGTGATTATTTAAATAATATATACAAGTACACTATAAAGAATATGACGGTTTTGTATCTAACAATCATAATACATTAAAAAATATATAAAAAATCCATTTTAGATAACACAAAAATTCAGATTAGATTAGAGCTTATATTTCTGTAAAAAATATTGTATTTAATTAAGTCAATATGAACTTTATAAATTTGTTTTTTATAAAAATATAGATTTTAGAGTTATATTGGATAAGCAGTTATAAGTATATTTTTTAACAGAGGTGGTTTTATGAAAGAAAATGGAATAAAAAATAATGATATTTCAAACAGAAAAAAATGGAATATAAAGCCATGGTCTGCAAGTTCATCAGTAATATTGTCTGATGGCAGTACTAAACCATATGATTATAGTATAGATTTTATTGAACATATTGCCTGTCCTCTTTCTGAATACGTGAGCAATGGATTACAGAAAGCAGTTTGGAAACCCGAGTATAATACGTATATAAAAAATAATAATATAAAGTGAATAGTGGATAAATAGAACTAATTATAATATATATATTATTAGTGTTTATTGCAAAAAAATAAGTTGAAATTATAAAATGAGTATATTATATAAAATAGATATATCAATTTCTAAAAATTGCAGTAAAATTTAGTTACAAAATATATAATTTGAGCAATACGTTTCCTTTTGAAATGTTGAGAATTTTGATAAAATATCCTATATTTTGTCAGTTTAATAATAAAAGACAAAGAAGGATATTTAAAATAGGTATTACATATAGTTTTTTGGGAGTGATATATTTGCATAGGGAAGCATACAGACGTAATATTAGAATCGGAAGACAAAATTATGGTCAAGTTTTTTGTACGCAATGCGGCGAACGTTTAGGACGAATAATATTGAGAGATTATAAATATTTGTTTTTAGTTTATTTATGTAAATGCGGAGCTGAGGTTGTTTATAGGACAGAAGAAGGCAATCCTGATACAACAGAAAATTATTATATAGATATTATAAATGGAGTGGCTGTTTGCAGACGGTGTAAAAAGGAGCTGTTTTACATAGATAGAAATAAAGTAGTAAATTATGCGTTTCATATTATTTGCAGCTGTGGAAAACAATATAATAATAGATTGCCCGAAAGAAGCAGACAACTAAGGATAAAAGAAGGATAAAGATTTATATAAGATTTATTATATAATACAATTAGGCGGTCCTAATGGCGAACTTGCTGCGTCGCTCAGATATTTATCACAGCGTTTTGCTATGCCAAACGGTATGACAAAGGCTTTGCTTACGGATATTGGAACCGAGGAATACGTCCCGCCACGTTGGAGATACTTGCAACTAACGAGTATGCAGGTTTTTTAAGCCTGCCTTATTTTGGCAGGCTTAATATTTGTGTGTTCGGTAATTTGGGATATATTGTTATTTCAAATTTATCCGGTGTTTTTTTTGTGCCTCGTTTTTCTTTTGTGTATACAACTTTTTCAACTACCTCTTTTAACATCTGATTCTTTATTTCAGGGTCACTAATCTCATAATATGTATCCAGTATATTTTTTAACTTTGGTATAAAATCTTTATTTATTGCTGTCTGTTTTTTGCTTTTTGACAGCTCGTTTTTTATGTTATCCTCATTTTCTTTTAGTTCAGACATTTTATCCGAAATTTTTTTTGAGCGTTCAATAAATATTTCAGTTGTATATACACCCTGTTCTAAAAAATCATATAGTGAATCCATTTGCTTATTAAGAGTTATGATTTCATCTTGTATCGCATTTAAATTGTTAAGCATTAGTTTTTCATAACTGCTATTTTGAATAGTGTTACATGGTTTTATGTTCAATGTATATTTGTTTAACCAATTATATAGGGCTTCAATTATTCTGTCCTCCACATAGTGGAGAGCTGTTCCAACAGTTTGGCAGCCTAAGGTCGTACACAATAAACTTGTTGGAGTGTTATTGCTATAAGGTCTTGCTATCATTTTATGATTGCACTTTGAACATACTACTAGTCCGGCAAGAGGATTTGTTATTTTTCTATTTTCACCTATAGGTTTGGCGGGATTTTTACTCATATAATACTGAGCTGTGTTGAACACATCTTCTGTTATTATTGCCGGATGTTTTCCGTCCTCAAGTATGAAATCTTTTGCTCTAGGTCTCATAGTTATTTTTTTCCCGTTTACTATTTTTTTAATGGCCTTTCTGTTACCCCATCTTGTTTTACCAATGTAAACAGGGTTTTTAAGTATATCTTTTATAGTTGCAATAGACCATGTTTTTGATTTTCGTGGATTTATACCCATTTGTGATAATTTCTTTGCTATTTTTGATATTCCTATCCGTTCACACACTCCTATATCATTTGGTATACCATTTGTATACATTTCATATATAAGCTTTACAGTTTCTGCCTCATCTTTATTAATCTCTAGCGTGTATCCTTTTCCGTCCTGATTTGGCACCCTTTTATAACCGTAGGGCGGCACTGAACCAAGGTAGTTTCCTTCTTTAACTGACGCTTCTCTTCCACGCTGCAGACGGCGATTAATAACTTTATACTCACGTCTTGACATGAACAACCCAAATTCAAAATATTCCTCATCATATTCGTCATTTGGATTATAGGTTTTTATAGGGGTGATAATTTTGGTGTCGCTGTATTTAAAAGTTTGGCTTATAATACCTTGGTCAATTGTATCACCTCTTGCTAATCTTTCAACTTCCATAACAAGCACGCCGGACCATATGCCTGATTCGACGTCTGCTAAGAGTTCCTGCACAACCGGCCGTGAAGCTATTGTATCGCCAGACACAACTTCACGGTATATTTTGGTTATATTTAAATTCATTTGTTTGCTTAGCGTGAGAAGTGTTTTTTCGTGTCTCGCTAATGTTTCTTCCATACTTACATTAGGATTATTTTCATCCGAGCGCGATTTTCTTAAATATATACAGTATTCACCATTCATATATTTATTTCAATACACCCCCACCAGGGTGCGTCTCCTTTCAATATTCTTTTCAATACACGCACCCGTATAGGGGGCGACAGCAAAAATATATAATAGTTATATACTTTTATTCTTATAATTGTTATATTGTAACATAATATTTAAATCTTTAATATAAAATGTGTTTATAAGAATGTCTCTTATTATATATTTTAATAGTTATCAGGTTTACAATCTTCACACGCCTCATAGCCAGCTTGTATGGCTTCATTGATTGTCATATGTATTAGGTTAGGTTTGTCTTTTATATGTTTACAGTTTGGCGTGTGAAACTTTTGACCTGATTTTGTAACTACTACGTCAATGTCCATTATTTGAGGTTCAGATGTCGGCGTCGCTTCTTGTATTACTTGTGTTTGTTCTATATTTTCTTGACTTTTATAGTTAACTGTTATTGTAGCAGTTACTAGTATTAACGCTGTTATTATTGCCACAACAATATATCTGATTTTTATATTTTTTTCTTTTATTTCGTTAAATTGATTACATAGTTTTGCTTCATAATCTGTATGTTTTTTGTGATTACGAACTTCATCAGCTACCAGACGGCTGCGTTTATCGTCTAGTAACGTCGCTGCTGATATAAGCTGAGGCGTATTTATACGCTTTTGTGACAAAATACAAGTAGGCGCAAGAAATTCAAGTGCGAATTCGTTTGCTTCGTCTTCCTGACCTTCGTCAATTAATCCGGCGGGTGTATATCCTAATACACTACAGTCAGACATATGACCTAACACTATATGACCCAGTTCATGAGCCAGCAATAATCGTCTATCGTTAGCGGACAAACCGGCGCGAATAAATACGAGCTGTTCATCTATACTCTTAACCGTAAAGGCTTTGCTACGTTCCGCAATGGACAATACATTATATTTATCAAGCAATTTAATATGTATATTTGATTCAAGACTGTATTCTACTATATCCCATCCATATTTTTTAATAATGTTTTTGACCTGTATTGAAGTTATTGGTAATTGAGTTACACCATTCTCAAGTAATGAAATTATTGCTTTATATCTTGATAACATTATGATACCCCCTGAAATTCATTTCATATAGGTATCATAATACCATATAATGTATATATCAAGAGGTAATAACTGTTAATTAATCTTTTTTATCGTATTTTGTTACTGATTTTCCGTATGCTGCTACGTCAAAAGTTTGGAGGTCGGCTAGCTTAAACTGTTCGGCAATAGATAACTTTTCAGGTGTTTTGGTTTCATATTTTTTTGCCTTTAACATTTGTTTCATTTCTCCACGTATTTCTGCTTTGTCTTCAGTATCAAGATTTTGATATAGCGAAATACCCTCATCTTCATCTTTATTTGTCATATTAAACTTGTCTTCTCCAAAAATTAAATAATCGGCAGAAACCTGAAGTGCTTTAGCGATACGAATAATAGACGATATTTGAGGATCTTTTGAATCCCCGCTAAGAATTTTATTTAATGTACCGATAGATATAGTAGTTAGAGCAGATAATTGGGCATTAGTAATGCCTTGTTTCTTTTTTTCTGTTTTTATGCGTTCTAGCATTTTTGAATGATTATACATTTTACACCTCCTGTTTAATATAAGAATATCATATGTGCTTTGTATTTGTCAATCCTATTTTACCATAGACGGTAAAATATATCTTTATGTACAAAAAAGTTAACATAATTTTATAGCTCAATAAATTACCGAATAAGGTAAATTATTTTAAAATATCTATTGACAATTACCTTTAAAGGTAGTATAATGAAATAAATTAAACCGTTGAAGGTAATGCGAGGAGGTGAATATATGTTAAATAATTTAAAAGCTGAATTTGTTAGATGTAACATAGAACCATATGTAGGTGTAATGAATGCTCTATGTTGTTCCGAAAAAACTGCACGAAACAAGTTAAATGGTGTTAGTCCTGTTACGGTGCCAGAAGCAGCTAAAATAATAAATAAATATTTCCCTAAACATAGTGTCGAATATTTATTTATTGAAGATTTAAACACATCAGAACACAAGTAATGTTAATTAAGGAGGTGAGAAGAATGGCAGAAAAAGAAAAACTAAAAATAGAAATTGAATTAACAGGAATTGATGAAGCCATAAAACAAACAAAACGACTTGTTGAACTTTTAAGTGAAGCTCAACAAATTATCAATTCCTTAAGTGTTGTAAATGTAAAATGTAATTATTCGATAGATTAAAACCAAAATTATTGGAATTTGGACAAAATATTTAAGCATATTATATTGAGAAAGAGGTGATATATATGATTGTTGAAGAGAAAACAATCGGAAACACTATAATTAAGATTGACGATAGTTGCGTACAGACCGATATTGATACAATATTAAAGAACCTTGAACGGATTGCATCCCAAGGACTGGCTAAACAAGCCGCTGAAAAGAAAACCGGTTAAATTAATCAATATACAAAAGATAAAATGAAAGAGGTGAAGACAAATGTATAAATGGATAATAAGAATATCAGCGGCGGCAGTAGGTACGGTGTTATTAGTAATGATTAAATCATTAAATTTTAACCCTATACTTTACATATTCCCGCTTATGATGATACTTTGCGTAAAGATTAGTAGCGTTTTGGGTCGTCACTGCGGCCAACTAGATAATCCAGTGATACGTTAAAGTAATCGGCTATGGCGATTAATGTTAGTGTTGGAATATTAATTTTACCATACTCTATATCTTGATAATGTCTGACAGTTATATTAAGAAAATTTGACATATCAGTTTGTTTTAATTTATTTTTCTTTCGTAATTCTTTTAAACGTTGGGAAAATTTAAGCATTTTTAGCACCTCAAAAAAATATTAAAAAACACTTGACACGAGATTAAAATGCGTGTATAATAATCCTACAAACACGAGATTAAAATGCGTGTTAAGTTTGAGAAGGAGAGGGTGATTCATGTTAAAAAATTTAATAAATGAGCGCAAAAAAACAGGTCTAACACAAAAAGGGTTAGCAGTTACTTTGGGTATAACTGAAAGACATTACCAAAGTATTGAGGCTGGAACCTCTGACGGTAGTGTGGCGTTATGGAAAGCATTATCAAAAATGTTTAATTGCACAATTGACTACTTGCTGGAACAGGTAGCCGAAAATCACCTAACAAAATAATACCACGAATTAAGGAAAAAAACAACCACTAGATATTGTGGTTGAAGAAGGGCTGGTTGAAATGAAAAGAGAACAAAAAACGCACTGTTGTACGGCAATACAACAATGCGTAAAGATTAGTAGCGTTTTGGGTCGTCACTGCGGCCAACTAGATAATCAAGCGATACATTAAAGTAATTGGCTAGGGACATTAATACGGGTAAAGTTGGTTGTTGAGTTCCACGTTCATATCTTTGATAGTTTTGTTCAGAAGTGCCAATAGCTTCTGCGGTTTGTTTTTGTGTAATTTTTCGTTCTTGTCTAATTTGGCGAAAACGTTCATTAAAAGCAATCATGCCAATACCTCCAAAATAATTTTAAAATGGTATTGACACTACTTATTTAAATCAGGTGTTTTAGTGAGACCTAGTAAATAGTCGATGGAAACATCTAATACTTTTGATATATTAATTAAAGTATCAACATTAGGTTCCCTTGTTCCTGCTTCATAGTACTGGTAGGCTCTTTCTGTAATACCAAGCATTTGAGATAGCTGCTTTTGAGTTAGGTTTTTGCTAAGCCTAATAGATTTGATATTATTGCTAAAAGTTGACATATTGACACCTCAGAAAAATATTTTCAAAAAGGTATTGACACGAACAAAGTTGGCGTGTTATAATGAGCGCACACGAACAAAGTTGGCGTGTTAAAATACCAGGAAGGAGGGGCGATGAATACTAAACTAAAAAATGCACGCAAAAAAACAGGTTTAACGCAAGTGCAAGTTGCGAAAAAAGCCAAATTGACTGAACGTGGCTATCAGTATTACGAGTCAGGCGAACGCATTCCAAATGTTTATGTAGGTCAACGTATAGCAAAAGCCTTAAACACCAAAGTCGAAAAGATATTTCCACTATCTAACGACGACACTCCAAACTCTCATCAAAATAATATCACGAAATAAGGAAAAAAACAACCACTAGATATTGTGGCTGATGAAGGGCTGATTGAAATGGATAAAGAATTCATTCTATATTTTGCTATATCGGTATTAGCTTTGATATTATCTGTTATGGCTTTACTAATACGATAAAAAAGGCGGTGTTAAAATTGAAAGAAGCTGGTTGGATATTAGTCGGGATTGTATTTTATTTTATTATTAGCGCAGCTGTTTCAGCCGGTAATAATGCAGTGCTTATTGGGTTGGCTTTATTAATTATAATATGTGCAATAGCAGGAAAAATGGGAAATTGATTTGTTAGATTAAGGAGGTAAAAAAAGTGGGAGCAAGAGTAAGAATTGTCAGCATAGATACGGCGTTAAAGATTTATTACGCATATCCTGAAATCGGAAATAAAGAGATAGGAGAATTGTTTGGCACTAAGTCTGCAAGCACGATATACAACAAAAAGAAAAAGGCAAGAAATCTTATGTTGGAAAAAGGTCAAAAGCCATTTGATTTTTTTACTGTAAGTACCGCTACAGCTTATGAAGCCTGGGGGATTGATGTTGAGGATTTAGAAAAAAGAAGAAATAAGTTAAAAAAATTAAATTTGACCTGATATAGAAAGAGGTGAAGACAAATGTATAGTTGGATTATACGAATATCAGCTGCGGTGGTCGGCGCTGTATTGTTAGTTATGGTTAGGCTGCTTGAGTGGTATCCCATATTTTACGCAGTGCCGCTTATGATGATACTTTTGGCGTTTTTGAATTGCGCAGAGGACAGTGAGGGACGGCCTGTTGCTGACGATGTGCGCAAGGTCGTAATAAGGCCGGATAACCGGCGGTGGGACTTTTCGGACGAAGAGTGTAGCAGAACATCTAAAACGATAGAAGAAAAAAATCAAAGAAATATTAAAATTGGTATAGGAGTGAGATAAAATGAGAATGAGAAAAATAAAGAGACCTGTACGCAAAACAGTGTAACTTTTAATGTGGAGGTGAAATAAGATTATAACAATTCATTCATGGAGCGGTGGAAAGGATAGCACAGCAAGCATCATACTTGAGCGTATTCATAATTTACCGGCTTCAAAAATAATTTTCAGCGAAGTCATGTTTGACAACAAAAATAACATAAGCGGTGAGTTACCCGAACACATTGATTTTATACATAATAAAGCGATACCAAAATTCCGTGAATGGGGATATGACGTTCAAATTTTACGTAGCGAAAAGGATTATTTAGATTTGTTTTATCACGTCGTTACTCGCAGCAAAAAACCGGAAAGGAACGGTAAATATGCAGGTTTTTTACTTGCTGGAATGTGTGCAGCGAATAGTCAGTTAAAAATTCCACCGATTAAAAACTTTTTAAAAACTGTCAAGAAACCTTTTATTCAATATATCGGAATCGCGACAGACGAGCAAAAAAGATTAAAAAAACTTGAAGGAACGAATAAAATATCGTTGCTTCAAAGATACGGCTATACTGAAAAAATGGCATATGATTTATGCAAGAAATATGATTTACTTTCTCCTATATATAAATTCGCAAAACGCGGAGGTTGCTGGTTTTGTCCAAACTGTTCATATAAAGAATTTGCACGTTTAAAAAAATGCCATACGGAATTGTGGAACAAATTAATGTTGTTATCTAATGAGCAAAACATTATAAGTTCTTGTTTTAAATATAACAAAACATTTTTGCAAATAGACAAAAAAGTTGATGAAATAAATAGTCAATTAAGCTTTTAGCGCGGAGGTAGACGACGAAGAGTGCTATAGAGAAACCAAAAGGCCGGAAAGCAAAAGAATACATAAAATTGTAATGTGAGGTGTTATCAATATGATAGTCGCAATGGAGTTTGAGGAATTGTACAGAAAAGACGGAAGCCATATTGACCAAGGAATTGTTGAACTAAGAGTGAGGAACTTTCCGCCAGAAAGTGTCTGCAAGAAAAAATTTTATGAAATATTTGGAGATGTCAAAAGTGTTGGTAAACTTAAAATTATCGGAGTTGTTAGAAAATAAAAAGCCCGCAAGTGCTGGAACACTAAACGGGCAATAAAAAGTATATAACATAAAATCAGTTTAATAATACCACCAAAATATTAAATTGTCAATTATCAAACTGGGAAAAGGAGAAATTTAGCATGAAATTATATGAAATTGACGCAGAAATTGAACAATGTATCTTAATTGATGAAGAAACAGGCGAGGTTATTGGGATTGATACAGAAAGAGCTGATAAGCTGCAGATGATGAGAGATGATAAAATAAAAAATTTGGCTCTCTATTATAAAAATTTGATGGCTGAGGTTAATGCGTATAAATCCGAAAAAGATTATTTTGCAAAGCGTGAAAGGGTGGCCAAAAATAAAGCGGAGAGTATTAAGAAATTTTTAAATGAATTTCTTGCGGGTGAAAAGTTTGAATCACCAAAGGTTAATATTACATATCGTAAGAGTGAATCAGTTGTTATTGATGATATTAACAAAGTAGACAAGCAGTATTTAAAATATACAGAACCGGCGGTTGACAAAGTGGAGGCCAAAAAAGCTATTAAATCAGGTGTATTACTTGAAGGTTTACATATTGAAGAAAATCAAAATATTCAAATTAAGTAGAAGCAGGAGGTATTCATGAAGATAATTAAAGGTATACAAAAAACGCCTGAAAAGGTTGTAGTTTATGGACCGGAAGGGATAGGTAAATCAACTTTTTTATCTTGTTTTCCGGAGCCGTTGTTTATTGATACAGAAGGAAGCACAAAACATATGAATGTATCTAGATTGCCAAACCCGCAAAGTTGGATGGAATTGTTAGAAGAAATTAATTACGTTATTCAAAATCCTGGCTGCTGTAAAACACTTACAATAGATACAATTGATTGGGCTGAACAGCTTTGTACAGAAAACATACTTGAAAAGTACGGTAAAAATGGAATTGAGGATTTTGGATATGGTACCGGATATGTATATGTAAAAGAAGAATTTGGAAGATTTTTAAAGTTGCTGGATAATGTTATTGAGGCAGGAATAAATGTTGCTTTAGCTGCACATGCACAAATACGTAAATTTGAGCAGCCTGATGAACTTGGTGCATATGACAGATACGAACTGAAACTCGGAAAGAAAACTTCTTCACAAACAGCACCTCTTGTGAAGGAATGGGCTGATATGGTTCTATTTGCAAATTATAAAACAATTTCTGTAGCTGTTGATAAAGATGGAAAAAAACATAAAGCTCAAGGTGGAAAGCGTGTAATGTATACAACTCATCATCCATGCTGGGATGCGAAAAACAGGCATGGATTAGAAAGCGAGCTGCCATTTGATTATAAATATGTTGCAAATATATTTGATAACTTTGAACCACAGAGCCAAACACCTGTTAAACTTAATCAGACAGAACAAATAGAAAGAGAAATTGATGCTGTTATTGATAAAATTCCGAAACAAGATGAAGAAACTAAAACAAATAAACAACAAATGAAGAAAATTAATGTTGACGGAATCCCTAAAGAATTAGCTAAATTAATGATTGAAAACAATGTTACTAAAGAAATGATTCAAAATGTTGTGCATCAAAAAGGTTATTATCCATCGGGTACACCAATTGAAAATTTTGATACTGAGTTTATAGAAGGGGTTCTGATAGGCGCCTGGGATGATGTATATAAAGTAATAGTTGAATATGAGACACTTCCTTGGGAAGAAAAATAAATAATAAAATTTGGAGGAAATAAAAATGAGTAATGAATCAGAAAGAGAATATGGCTGGGATGATGAAATACAAAATGATGGACCGGAATATGTCGTTTTGCCGGATGGAGACTATAATTTTAAAGTAACAGGTTTTGAACGCGGCAGATATGAAGGTGGAGAGAAAATTCCGGCTTGTAATATGGCAATTATCACTTTAGAAATAGAGAATAACAAAGGAATTTGTTTTATACAAAACAGATTATTTTTACATAGTCGTTGTGAGGGGTTGTTGTGTGCATTTTTTACTTGTATTGGTCAGAGAAAGCATGGTGAAAAATTGAAAATGAATTGGAATGAAGTTGTCGGAGCAAGAGGAAGAGCAAAAATTGGACATCGTGAATATAATGGAAATATTTATAATGATATAAAAAGGTTTTACGCTCCCGATGAATCTGCACCAAAAAAATCATTCACACCAGGTAAATTCTAATGGAATTAAGACCATATCAACAAGAAGCTGAAAAGGCAGTATTTGCCAAATGGAAAAAAGGGAATAAAAGAACTTTGCTAGTATTACCTACAGGCACCGGTAAAACTATTGTATTTGCAAAGATAACTGAAAGATGTGTAAAGAATGGCGAGCGAGTTCTTATACTCGCTCATCGAGCCGAACTATTGGAACAAGCAGCGGATAAAATTAAAAAAGTAACTGGGCTAAAATGTGCGGTTGAAAAGGCAGAAGAAAGTTGTATAGGCAGCTGGTATCGTATAGTTGTTGGCTCTGTTCAAACAATGATGCGTCAGAAACGTCTTAACCAATTTGATACAGACTACTTTGACACTATAATTATTGATGAAGCACATCATTGTATATCAGACAGTTACCAAAAAGTGATAGATTATTTTAATGAAGCAAAATTATTGGGAGTAACAGCTACGCCTGACAGAGGTGATATGAAAAATCTTGGTAAGGTTTTTGAGAGCATGGCATATGAATATTCATTATCATTAGCAATTAAGGAAGGATTTTTATCACCAATTAAAGCTCAAACAATTCCTTTAAAACTTGATTTAACAGAAGTGGGAACACAGGCCGGAGATTTTAAAACAAGCGATTTAGGTACAGCACTTGAGCCATATCTATATCAGATTGCGGATGAAATGAAAAAATATTGTGATGGGCGAAAGACAGTAGTTTTTTTGCCGCTAGTAAAAACCAGTCAAAAGTTTTGCAATATTTTGAATGAAAATGGTTTTAAGGCTGCAGAAATAAATGGAAATAGTGATAATAGGTCAGAGATTTTAAACGATTTTAATTCAGGCAAATATAATGTTATTTGCAATTCCATGTTGCTTACAGAAGGCTGGGACTGTCCCAGTGTAGATTGTGTTGTTGTATTAAGGCCAACTAAGGTACGTAGTTTATATTGCCAAATGGTAGGCAGGGGAACACGTTTATCACCTGAAACCGGTAAAACTGAATTGTTAATACTTGATTTCCTTTGGCACACTGAACGACATGAACTTTGTAGACCGGCTCATCTAATATGCGAAAATGAAGAAGTTGCTCAAAAAATGACTGAAAATCTTGAAGCTTCAGGCTGTCCGATTGATATAGAAGAAGCAGAAGTTCAAGCCAGTGAAGATGTTGTTGTGCAGCGTGAAGAAGCTCTTGCTAAGCAGTTGTCGGAAATGAAAAAGAGAAAACGCAAATTAGTGGACCCTATACAATTTGAAATGAGTATACAAGCAGAAGATTTATCAGGGTATGTTCCGGCATTTGGCTGGGAAATGTCACCGCCAACGGACAAGCAGAAAAACGCACTCGAAAAGCTGGGTATTATGCCTGATGAAATTGAAAACTCCGGTAAAGCTGCGAAAATTTTAGACAGACTTGAGAAACGTAAAAATGAAGGACTGACAACGCCAAAACAAATTAGATGCTTAGAGCAAAAAGGATTTAAACATGTTGGAACATGGCAGTTTGAAGCTGCAAGCAAATTGATTGCGAGAATATCTGCTAATGGGTGGAGAGTTCCAAATGGTATTAACCCCGCTACATTTAATCCCGAATTAGGAGCATAGGATATGGAAAATAACATTAATTTGATTGAACTGCTTGAATATATAGAACCATCATTTCTTGATTATCAGGATTGGGTTAATGTTGGAATGGCACTTAAATATGAAGGATATACAGTACAGGATTGGGATAATTGGAGCAAACGTGACGCTAACCGTTATCATGCTGGGGAATGTGAGAAAAAGTGGAATACTTTTTCCGGTTCAAGTTCTCCTATAACAGCAGGAACCATAGTGAAAATGGCACAGGATAATGGTTTTAAATTTCATAAAGAAGATGTTGCTTTTGATTGGAATTCTGAGATAGGCAATAAAGATGATTTAGTTGTAATCGATAAAGGGTGGATTGAAACAAGTGAATTTAGCATACCACAAAAATGGAATCCTGTTGAACAATTAACTACATATTTAGAAACACTGTTTGAAGCAAATGAAAACGTTGGGTATGTCACTCGGAGCTGGGAGAAAAACGGAAAGTACCTCCCGTCTAAAGGCTTGTGTGACAGGACGGCCGGAAGGTTAATTCAGGAGCTTTCAAAGTGTGAAGGAGATATATGTAAGGTTATTGGTGATTATAGTGAAAAGGCAGGAGCTTGGATACGTTTTAACCCTCTTGATGGTAAAGGTATAAAAAATGAAAACGTTACGGATTTTAGATATGCTTTGGTTGAATCAGATGTAATGGATTTAGG